>JAPPOO010000081.1:0-2330 GCA_028817875.1 Alphaproteobacteria bacterium
AACCAAAATATATGGTCAATCTCAATATTATGTAAATTTATTCCAAAGAAGTGCTGCTTTTTTGAATCAAAACTAGCTTCACCATAAGCCAAAACAATTGCCAATGTACTGAGAGCTAATAGATTTCTTTTTTCTCTCAGAGAACGCACACTGAGCATTTTTTTAGAAGCTGAACTTGAACGTAAAGCCCCTAATAGCTCAGCCTCTTTATCTTGAGCTTCTTCTTGAGACATTTCAGAAATTGTAGTACTTTGAAATATACTCACCAAAGAAATAAAGGCTTTGTAAAATTGCTTCTTCATTCTTTAAAACTAGCATGCTGAAGTATATATTAACAATCACCTTTCCTCCCGAACGCCTGATCTCTCGCTGTTCGCGCATTATGATACTTAGCGCAAAAAGGTCTAAGGTTTTCCACCCGATTATCCCTTGAGTTACCGTTAATATGGCCTACGTGCTCCGCTAACTTGCTAACTCCTTGCTCTTTGCAGAACCTACCCAGAGGCTCCTCCTGCAATTGCGCCTTCCGTATCTTTTGCCATTGACGATCATACCCACGGCTAGCAGCACCCACCCGACAGAGCTAATCTTTCTCTCCCTGCAGTACTCGACTAGCCGCCTCTGATACCGGACGCATCAAGTCAACTAAGCCTAGGTCATAGATCCGGGTCGTATCTAAATTCCCTTTATGGTCCACATAGTGACTCACATACTTAGGATCCAGCCCCTTCTCCATTAGTAAGGTAGAGATAGCAATCCGCTTCAAGTCGTATATCTGCAACTGCTCTGGCAACTGCGATACCCGCTTTAGTGTATCAAAAGATTTTCTAAAGTTATCCCTTGGTAGGTCGGCATTCCGTTGAGGAAAGATATAACTACACTTAGGGTGTAGCTCTTTTTGTTGGCGAATAAGGTCTGATACAGCCTGAGGGATAGGAATTGCCCGAAAGCTGTACTCGTCTTGGTTTGATAGCTTAATTCCCTTAGTCATATGCTTTTTCCACACCAATCCTTCATGATCAAAATGGCTATACTGTGCATTTAACACCTCACTGGGCCGAGCCATGGTTAGCAGTAAAATCCCAAGGTATCTACAAAGCTCTTGCATACCCTCATTTTGCTGCTTTAACTGTGCCTCGGTTCTCTTACCTTGTTCTGCTAGGATTGCAGGTGGTTGAAAGATTGCATCACGAATTTTTCGAATATCCTCGGAGGAGTAATCCCTTTTCTCCTTAATTACTTTTCTGGGTTTCACTGCTGTGCAGGGGTTTACACAAATTACAAGCTGCATCTGAATACCCCAGTTGAACATCGCCTTGGCGCATTCCAACATGGCATTTGCCCCAGATGCACTTTTGAAACTGCTATGGTACTGCTTCACTTTCAGCGGAGTGAGATCACTTACCCTAAGCACCCCGAAGTTCTGAAGGAACGTTCCTGCCTGGTTGATCTTATTACGACCCCGGTTACTCTTTTCACCCTTCCTCAACTCATCTCTTACTCGCTCATCCATGTAGGTGGCGAACTTCTGCTGATGTTTAAGGCTTTTGGAGGAAATATGTTCCGCAAAATACTTTTCTAGTAAACTTCCGATAGTCAACTCATGGTGCTGTTTGTAATCCACGCTATCCTCATCAGGATTCTGGCCTAACTCAATCTTTCGGCTGCGGATGATTACTACTGACCGAGCAACGGCCACTGACTTGTGATTAACATGGTCAGCAATTCCAATATCTTTTCGCATCCGTTTTCCATTGAACCGGAAGTCATGGCAGAACACTTTTTGTTTCCGAGTGATGCGAACACCTAACCCGGATACAGATCCACTCTTCACTTTACCTGATTCATCGATAGGATCGTCCCATATGAAGTATTTCTCCTTATCTGTAGCATAAGGACTATTTGCGATGAGTTTATCACTCAAGTATACTTTAGACATTACATTGGGCTCCTCAGGATCCAAATTGGTCACCACTCGGTCACCAAAAGTTAATTAAACACATTTATTTGATGGTTGTAGATTATAATAAATAATCGTAAAAATGAAGACTAGGAAGGCATTTATTAACAGATTAATTAAAGAATAATTTGTTAAATACTTCGTTTACACCGAGTAGGTCGGCGGTTCGAACCCGTCACCGCCCACCATAGACTTTATAAGTCAAGTCAGTAAATGGCTCTCGGGCACCTCAACGGTGCTTTTTTATTCTTAAAATTTCAAAATTTTTGCTTTGGATTTTTTCATTTTTCCCCACAAAAAAAATTGTGGCGTAAAAAGCATCAAAATCAGTAATAAATGAGGGGGAATAAGGGATAAAACGGTATTAAAA
>JAPPOO010000081.1:2340-53003 GCA_028817875.1 Alphaproteobacteria bacterium
GATTAATGTAATCCTATCTCCCCGACCAATTTTGTAAGCCTGTTTGGCAGCAAAGCTACCAAACGGCTCTGGGGAAACCCCAGCCCCCACGATGACCAATTTACGGATGTAAATTGGGACTTCGGGAACCGTTAAAACACCAAAAAAATCCTCCCTCCTCTTTTTGTCCGATTCTCATTTTTTGGTGAAAAAAAAATTACGACGAAAAACACCTCAAAACCAGTGATAAATGAGGGTGAATAAGGGATAAATCGGTATTAAAAAGTGATGTTTGAGGTCAAAAAAGTGTAAATTTTGGTGCAAAAAGAGCAAAAAAAGTGAACTTTTCGTGATTTTTTGGCGTTTTTTGGTCATATTTTGCATACAATTCAACGGGCGCGCGGGACGAGGAGTAGTGAGTAAGTGGGATAAATATTTTTGTTGGGGGGGGTGCTAAGGCTATGGTCGGGGTAGAGGTAATAGGGCGAATGGAAGGAGCTGGTTGAGTAAAAGCTGGACAAGATACTGTGAAGAGTGAGGTGGTTTCTTGGTGGCAGATAAACAACTTGTGTGTGGGATGCTGTAAAAAAAGAGGGGGAGGCTGTTGCAGAAGATTTAGTACAGCAGTATTCAGGTGCGATGACAGCGGAATACACACGGCGCAGCGGATTTTTATCCACCTCAAAGGCTGGCAAAGCCACCCCTTAGAAGAACGTGAGGAAACTTGGTGAAAAAGTATTGCATGGGAACTTCTAAAATTTGAACGAGTTGGTAGAGTCTACTCGCGTTGGTCGTTAGCTATTCTTAGGTTGCCACGTAAAGATGGTCATGCCTTTGTGGATGGGTTGGCCTTTGGCAAACCCGAGACTTTGGTAGAATTTATCCGTTCCTGCTGCTGCCGCGATAATAACTGTGGTTTCTTTTGATTTGTGTATATCGGTTTGAATGGTTTCTAGCATTTTTTGTATAATTTTTTACCCAGCCCCATCCCTTGCAACTTTGGTTCTACACACACCCAACTTAGGCTGCTTAACCCGACTGCAAACCCTGAGCGCATTGTTGCGGCAAGAGAAATCAACTTGCCTTCACTAAAGAAGCCATAAAGAGCTGGGACGTAATAGGCACCTGATGCCGTTATTTCAAATTCATCTATGGCAACTTGCCTCTAGCTTTCACCGAAGGCTTTTACAACAAGTTCAACAACAGATGGGAAATCGGCTTTTTCTAGTTTGCGAAATTCATACTCCATCGTGTGATTATGGAATGAAAGTACTTAACGGTAAATAGTTTAACATTTTTTTGATAGCCAGTTCGCTGGTAAAGGCAGCAAATTCTCCCCATGTTTAGGATGTTGGGAACCGTTAAGGCACTAGATATGGATAAATATTTGGCTATGGTTTTCTTTATTTGCCGTTGGTAAGCTTGCTGATGAGGTTTGTGAAAGCTTGTTGTTGGGCTGGGTTTAGTTCTCGGAAATTTTTAATGAGAGTGAGTTCTTTGGTGGTTATGTTATTTGGTTTTTCGGAAAATTGTGGTGATTTTTGCTAGTTCTCAAAAAAGAATTGGATGGGTGTTTTGAGAATTTGGGAGAGTTCATACAGCTTGCTGGCGCTGATGCGATTACTCCCATTTTCATACTTTTGGATTTGTTGGAAGGTGATGCCAAGCTGTTTGGCGAGGCTTTCTTGGGAAATTCCTTGTAATTTTCGTTGTTGTTTCAGGCGTTGGCCAACATGGGTGTCTATGGGGTAAGGAGATTTGCTGCGCATGATTTTGGCTCCAATTTGTTTTATTTTTCAAACAAAGCAGCCACTTCGTAAAAGTGGCTGGGGAGTTAAGAACCGTCATCAGAGCGGCGCAGCTTATTTCAGCTTTCACCGTTTTGTATTCGCTGCCTCCCCAACCTTACGATCGGTTTGGCAACGCTCTTTAAGGCCGCGTTGCGGTGGCCTCTGATGAGAGGTTCTTAAGCCCCACAGCTGTAATTCACAAGTGCGAAGGCACAATAGCATAGAGGTGTGGGATGAGGCGACGAATTTTAGCGGGTAAACTCGTTTTAGAAGAATAAGTTGATTTTATGACTCACTTTGCATACAAATAGCTTTCTAAACTTCATCTTTCATACCGTTCAAACAAGGGATAATACCCATGAAAACCTATACTGTTACATTAACTAACCTTGAACTTGCCAAACTTTCACGCAAGCTAACATTTGGCCTACACTATAGTGCTGGAAAACCTAAAAACGGGTTGAATGCACTTATTTTCATCGCTCCTGAATCCTTAGGAGGGCGTAAAACTGAGCCAGCGATGGAAAAACTTGAACCAAAGAAAACCTTTGAAAACAATCATCGAAAAGGTGGATTGTGGTACGGTTACGCCCCTGAGCAACTTGATGTTGTTACTTGGTCTCCCCGTAAAAACAAACAAAACTTTGCTTGCAGTATTGTTGCTACAAAACGTGGTAAAAACGAGTGGGAGGTGGTTTATACGCCACCTAACAGTTCTCGTGGTAAGTATTACAGTATTCTATCTTCGGTAACACTAAAGCTTGATCCGTTGGAGTACCTTATACTGAAACTTAGGAAAGCAGCTGGTAAAAAGAAAACGGCCAAGCAACGTAAGAAGTTTGCTGATCAGTGTCTTTCTAAACTGGCAAAAGCTATGCTTGGGGATAAGCCGTTAAATGATCCCTTCTCCGTTCTTCCTGAAAGAGCAGCGAAAAAGGTCAACATGATTCCTTTGGATACTTTGCGGGATATTCTGGTTCCTTTTGTTCCTGCTAAAGATGAAGAAGCCGAGGCAGCTGAAGAAGAAGCTACAGCGGCTTAATTTTTTCTACGAACCTCGTTTAATTATTACGCATGAGACCCCTTTCTTGGTAAAGGGGTCTTATTGCTATATATGAAAGCGCCTTTAAGCCATATTTTTAAAAATGTATATAAATTACTTTGTAATACCTTTATAGTTTGGGTATCAGGTAATGATGATGACTATAGTAAAATACGTTTCTCTTTGTTTATTTTTTGTGCCTTCGGTGTATGGGCTGACGCTGGCGAATGGCGTAGACATCAATTTTGGAATTTTAGAATTTTCGGGTTATTCAGGGGATAATGCCATTGGCACTAATGGATCTATTACTTATGGCAGCAGTTTTAGTGGCAGTAGCTTAGGTACAGCAGGTGCTATAGAAATCCAAGATACGACGGGAACTGTCGTTGAGATAGCCTGCGAAAAAACCGGCACTATCGCAGATATTAGTGGCAATGATATTTCCCTAAATAATGCTGAAGTTTCTATAGGCCTTGGCAATGGGCAACCCCATGGAAGTGGCACTTCCTGCAACGGGATCAAGAAAACTGTTATTACCCATACAATTAGTGCGAACTCAGCTAACAATACATTACTTATAGGCCTAAATATGCGAACAAATAACCAACAAAATTCTATTGAATCAGGTATATATCGGACAGACTACTCTGGCGGCTCCCCTATTACCGTGCGTATTCTAGTACAATAGTTGATAATTAGTACACCACACCGCTTTGAGGTGCCTCCTGTTCTGTGTCAGTAGCAGATAAATGAAAGTCCCACCCATCGGCAATGTTCTCTTTTGAGGTAAGTGTAATGCTTTGCGCTTTTGGCAGTACAAAGCCTAGCTTTTTCATTTTTGCGGCATCAACTTCTACTGTGTATTCCCCTATAGGTAAGGATGGAAATAGGTAAAAACCATCGTATTCGCTTTCTATGCTGTCTACCATTTTGCCTACGCTATCTTTAAGAATAAGGGGGACATTCGCCAGAGGTTCAACCGTACCGTTTTGTTTTACGTAGACAGTGCCTGCAATCTCTCCATATACAAACACAGGTATTCTTACAATGCCCGACATCCCCCGATGAGGCACAACCCGCACCCTTTGGTTTTTGGGTTTCAGGTAAATATCCGGCAGAGTACGCTCGTCAACTTCTATCGCGTTTTCCGTGAATGGCGTTAGGTTATCTATGATGGCGTATCCGCTGCTATTGGTAATAACCGTTGTATTACGCTGACGGTTCAGCAATTTAATATTGGCGAGTGCCTCCTCCCCTTCGTCCTGCACATTGTTTTGGTTGTTATCAACAAATAGGTATACGCCAATGCTACCTCTATCCGTTGTTTCTTGGTCAGACATCCGGTAACGCCAGCCGTCATCAGGAGCAAATGTTGTTGCAAAACCTAACCCCATTTGCATGTTCTGTGCTGTATCGGCATTCATGCTAAGGGTGACGTCTACAGGGCCGACATCCCACCGCAAGCGGCCATTGGCCGACGCAAGCTCGCTTTCTACTTGGTAGTTCATACCGCCAGCAAGTGTAAGGTTGGGCTGCAATGGGTAGCGACTACTAAACGAGACGGTTTTTAAATCAATTTTTGGTGTAAGTGTGTAATCGAGTTGAGCATACAGGGGAAACTTATCCATTTTATAGCTGACGTCGACTGAACCATCAACTGATTGGTCATCCCCTTGCTCACTTAGGGCTAAACTATGGCCTATATTAGCTTCGTGCCATTGAAAGCCCGTAATAGCGCTGAAACTATGTTTTCTAGCATTACCTTTGTATGTTTCTTCTGTAAAGTTAATGGCGTAGTTTAAAGGCTTACCGCTTAATGTAAATTGATGGCCAAAATCTAATGAAGTTTTGGATTTGAGGTTATTATCTTCCTCCCTAAACCCTGCATTTTTGAGATAAGAAAGACCAACATTCATAGAAGGTGTAATGGGTAGGTAAGCGTTCATACCATACATAAGCTCGTTATAGTCCGTATAGGCGAGGTCTAACGTAGAATAAACCCGCCCAATGCTTGCCCGTATACCTGTAGAAGCTGCTAGGGTGCTGCGGTCACTCACAGGACCACGGTAAAACCCTCCAACGGCGGATAAATGGCGCGTAATGCCATACTCCCCCCGTGCTGAAAAACTAGAGGTATCGCCCGATTCAGGAACTTCGGAAACAGGTACCAACGGACTGGAGGATTCAAGGGCGCCTAAGTCATAATAAAACGTTCCTGGTTGAATGAGGTCTTGCCCCAGCATAAATCTTTCAACGCGTTCTTCTACTTCTCCATCTGGCCCATATAAAAACACTTTAAACGTATTCAGCCCCGTATGAAGGGGAAGTGTCGCGAAGGAATAACGGCCATCGTCCTCAACTGTTTGAAAAGCTAGCAGTGTATTATTTTGGTAAACTTCTACATCCCACCCGACTGGGCCAAAACCACTGACAACAAAGCTATCAACCTGCGCACGGCTGCCTGCCGGACGGTTGCTTATACGCCCACCCCGCCCACGCCGATTTGTAGCCAATAATGAAATGGCAGGAATATCAACATCCCCCAGTTCCAACTGGCTGGCCTTCATACGGCCCAGCATTTTGCCTTCTTGGTCATACTTAGACAGCGTTAGGTTAGCGTTTGAGAACGCGAGTTTATCATCATGGCTATACGTAAATGCCGTTGTTGCATTGGTTGAAAAGCCAAACATATTTCCTTGTAGTTGGCTGTTTAAAGTTCCGTTAAACGAGGATTCTCCCCCTTGTAGAGCAATGCTATTTGCCTGAGAGACGCGAATAACAGGCTTTGTGAAGTCCTGATAGGGCATGACGATGATGGGGGAATCATCTTTATAGCTTGGTTGTTGTTTCTGAGCCTTTACTTTATCCCACTCGGCTTGGCGTTCTAATTTTTCTTGATACGGCAGTGGCTGGGTTGGTTCAATCAACAATTGCAACTCAGCGTAGTTTAAGCGTACTTGAATGGGAAACCACGATTCCAATATAGATGAACGAACGTAAACATCTTCGTATAATGGCTTGATATCATTGAATGTTGACTGCGTTTTTTGCCCGCCTATTTCCACAAATTCATCTGATACATTCAGGTAAAACGTTTGTTTTTTATCCATAAACCAACCGTACGCAACACCAGCACCAGAGTCGGTTTGGATGGGAAAACCGAGAGATTTAATGACCGTTGTTAAAGGAAGCCAAAAATCGGCACCGTCTGTTGTGTAGGCCTCCAAAATACTGTAGCGCGGCTTACCATCAACCAAAAGCTCTAGTAGCAATAAGTCTTCCTCTGGCAGCGTTGTAAATGCATCTGTTGGTAACGGTTGCCACGTATGGTCGGGTATTTCAAAAGCGATTGTTGGCAACACATCTTCCTTACCGTCAGACACAATAACCGTTGTTGTGATGCCTCCCCTCCTTGTTACAAGTATAGGGGTTCCTTCTAGGATAATGCGTTGCGGATAGGTTTTCTCAAGCTCGTACGCTTCATTGAGTGGAATAGACAACCCAGAGGGTTGGGCAGCTACAGCACCAGCCAACAGGCTGTACAAAAAAACTAAGCAAATAATACTTAACACCCAAATTTACCCCTCTGGAAAAGCACTTTAGCAGAATTAACATGATTATCATACAATCTGGTAATACAAAAAATTGTGCTGTGTTACTAAAGTAACTCTGAATTTATACTCAGTTTTTAGAGGCGTTAAGAATGTTGAAATTACTCTACAAAAACAGCTACTTCACCTAAAACAGGCTTTTCTTCACCCATACCAGCCCGTAGCGTGAGAACGATTTTTCCTTTACCAAGGCTATCTAAATCTTGAACCTCGGTTATTCTCACAGCCAAGCGCACTTCATCTACTTCCCGATACAAACGTATAGACTGGGGGCTTGATAGTTTTTTCTCTGTACCATCCTCGCCTATAAACTTTGTGTAAAGTGCACCATATCCCTCGCTATTCCCCTGCCGAGCTACATGAGCCTGAAGAAAAGATTTCCCCTTCTCATCTTTCACAACTTCGGCACCCAACAAGCTTACTTCATAAAAAACTTTACCTTTTTGCACAACCACAGGCACAGCAACGCTGTAGATGGCACCCACCTCAAATTTAACGGCATTTCCTCCTAAATCCTCAGAAGCCAGTTCTTCTGCTGTAAGTTGCTCCTCTTCAAACAGCATGTGTGTATGGTAGTCTCCATCCGCCAAATCCTTTGGTCGGCGCACCATTAGCCTTACGAGTTGGCGCTCCCCTGGTTTTAAGGTGATTTCACGCGGCATAAAACGCACCATGCGTTTAGAAGAATAGTCAAATGTCTCTTGAGGTTGGGTCACACCATTCGCGCCCATCACTTGGTCTATAAACTTAATTTTGTAGCGCCGTACTTGGTCAGACTTATTTGTGACGCTAACAACTTCGGTTCTGCTATCCCCTTTAATCACAACTCTGCTTGGCGCAACATAAAGCAGTGCGTTAGCCCAACTTGTACCAGAAAATATAACTGCCATAACGCAAAGCAAAAGAATAAAACGAACCATAAACTTGAACCTTTAGTATTTTGTATGATGTTATGAACTACTATAAAGGCAAGTGGCAGTTGTTTCAATCAGTGATTAAAAATGCATGAATTGCAAAACCATTTTGCGTTGTTTTTGTAGGGCTGGCTTATTTTTGTAAACGATCAAGTCTTTCGCAACTCCCTGCCCCGCAATTGTATGAACAATATTAGAATGCTTGCCGCAAGTAGTTTCGCCGTTTCCTGTGCTATAGAAGTGTTCCTTGCCACTTCCCTCGCAACTTACTTGAACTTTGGCACCTGCCTCCCCTTGAATAACAACACCGCGGTAGCCTAAGCTTGCGAGCATACGAACAGATACGGCACTCGCCCCTTGCTCTTCTTTCGGTACATCTTGGTAGGAAACTTCTGTTAGGCTAGCAGCTTGTTTGAACCGCGTCCTCAGGCGAATATCTATCTCTCTTGCTTGTGTCGCACCAATCACCATTAAACCCGTTAATATTAAAACGGAGCTTACAAGTACAAATTGTATACTTTTATTCATGCCATTTGTTTATAAAAAGTGGCACAAATATAAACTGCACAAAAAAGGAGCCTTTCGGCTCCTTACTAGGTTTTAAAAAACCTTATTGGTATACAACACGTACTGTTGCGGCAGAACCACCAGAGTTTGTTGTATTGTAAACGGCACTTGTTACAGTCCCAGAGTTCCCAACGATTTGGCCACCTACTAGGATTTTATCCGTACCATCTAGCGTATGCGTTAGTGGTGTTGTTCCTAAACCAGCACAGTCAGTTCCGGAACCGTACGCCACACCTGTATCCATAGCGATTTCCATATTAACAGTTAGGTTGTTAGTACCATCGGAGATTGTAGCTGTATCTGTACAACTTACTTCTACGTTACTACTACCGTCACCTGTAATGTCAACATCACCAGCTGTTCCTGTTGAAGGGGCTGTAAAAGCAGTACCTCCTACGGCAATGTTTCCGTCTGTTCCTAGGCTAACCAGATCAGACGCACCCGGTGTTCCTGTAAATTCGATCACACCGGCACCTGTTGTGAAGTCCACATCAGCATTTTTAGTTAGGGAAATCGCCTGACGAAATTCAGCTTCAGCGTCAACATCTTGGTCAGCTGCGAAACCGTAGCTTGTCAAAACTGTTGTAGCACCAGCTACCATCAAACTTAGTTTTTTCCAGTTCATTCTTTTTATTCCTTTTTTTAGCAACTTAACCAATAAGGGGATGGCAAGTTGCTGCAGGGGTTACTCTCCAATAATGTATAAGTAATATGTAATACATTACTTGTTATACGATATAAAAACCCCTTGAAAATGGTCAATGAATTGTATGATAAATCGAGATGCTATGCATATTTGTGAAGAACAGTGGGTGTTTTTTAAGCAACATCTACAAGATGTAGTGGGTAACAATAATGCCGCCAGCCTGAGTACTAGGTTGACGGCATTATGTTAAGCAGTTTTTTAGCAGTTACGCCGCTTTACACTTTTTTGAGATGTTTCCCACTTCTTCTAAAATGCGGATTCCTTCTGCCTCTAGGTGTTGGATTGTAGCAGCGAGGGAGTAAACATCGTGCAAGGCGTTATGTACTTGGCTTGTCGGAAGTTCCAAGTTAAACAGCTCATAAACTCGACCAGAAGGGTACTCTTTCCAATCGATTTCTTGGCCGAGATAGTCTGATAGTTTTTCCTGTAATGCTGGCCAAAGGCTGACAAAATTTTCAGGCTCTAGCGGCATGATAATTTTTTGGAGGCCGCAGGTTTCGGCGATGACGCTAAATCCTGCCCATTTGAATAAACAAGAGAATCTCCGCAGAAATCAGCGAACTGTTGCAGAGCCTCGGCTGTTGCCAACCCTTCAGCATCCAACTGTGACTGTGTAATGCCTATTAGATTTGTGAGGTATGAGGAAAGAACGGGGTTTATTACTGGTTTGATAAGAACATCAAACGTTTCAGCTTCTTGCCAGGGCTGCCCTTTGTGCAATTTTATAGCACCAATTTGAACAAGTTCACGGTACTGGCCTGTACGTCCCCACCCTTTTTGGGCACATCCCTGCCATGACGTGTATTCAGTGTCGTAGATTATAATGGAATCAGGCATTTTTACCCTCTTAAAAAATTAAGTATTGGAATGCCGTGACTATACAAAACTTATACAAATTATCAAGATTTTGATTTAGTTTAAATTATACAAATTCTTCGGGGCGGATTTGGCGGGAGATTTTATCTAAAATACCGTTCACGAACGGGACTTGGCTTTCATCAAAAAATGCGCGAGAGAGCGTGAGGTATTCGTTAATGACGACTTTTACAGGCGTATCCGGCTGGTGGCTGAGTTCGGAAGTTGCTACAAGTAGCAACGCTTGCATCACGCTGTCCAAACGCTCAAACGTCCACTTTTCATTCAGGTGCGCTTTTATAAGGCCAGTAAATCTTTCCTGCTCAGACGTAGCACCATTAAAAAGCTCCTCAAACACCTTTTTAGAGGCCTTTCTGCTTTTGACAGGCCCATCCAGGAATTCTGCCAAAACATGTGTAATAGCTGCTTCTGTTGCTTGCCACTGGTATATGGCTTGGATGGCGCATAGCCGCGCTTCGCTCCGCGTATCATCCGTTACAGCAGTACAAAGTATTTTATCCTCAAAATCAGCCATTGTATTTGGGCCCTACCCGTCTTGTTTATTTCGCGTCTTCTACAAAACGACCAAAGTCTTCCGGAGACGAAAAGTCGTTATAGACGGAGGCATAACGGATATAGCCCACAAAGTCCACGTCTTTTAATGCATTTAGCACGGCTGTGCCCACTTCTTGAGAGGTGACTTCGCTTTTGCCAGACTCTGTGAGTTGTTGTTCAATGTCAGAAACCACCTGAGCCACCATGTTCTGAGACACAGGGCGTTTGCGTAAGGCTGTAAGAATACTTTTGGTGAGTTTATCGCGGTCAAACAGTTCCCGCTGGTTGTTACGTTTAAGCACAATCACCTGTTGAACTTGAAAGCGTTCGAACGTTGTAAATCTGCGGCCACATTCTGTGCATTCACGCCGCCGCCGAATAACGCGCCCATCATCTGAAGGGCGGGAATCTTTCACTTGCGTATCATCGCTTCCACAAAATGGGCATTTCATACGCTGTATACTGATAGCGTTCTACAGGTTTGGAAAGAAAGTGTATCTGCTATGCACCACCGCCCGTGGCTTTTACGACACAATTATCCGTGGATAGCACGCTTATCTGTTGCCAAGGCCGCTTCTTTAATTGTTTCAGCCAATGTTGGGTGGGCATGGCATGTGCGGGCAATGTCTTCCGCACTTGCTTTAAATTCCATAGCAATTGCCGCTTCTGCAATAAGTTCTGCCGCACCAGGGCCGATGATGTGCACGCCCAGCACTTCGTCCGTCTCTGCATGGGCTAAAACCTTCACGAAGCCTTCTCCAACACCCATAGCCAGTGCGCGACCGCTGGCAGCAAAATTGAATTTGCCTGCTTTAACAGGAATGTTTTGCTCTTTGCATTGCTCCTGCGTAAGGCCTACGCCCGCCACTTCAGGGTGCGTATAAACAACCCATGGAATGCAGTTATAGTTTACATGAGGCTTTTGACCAGCCAGCATTTCAACGCAGGCCACGCCCTCTTCTTCCCCTTTATGGGCAAGCATTGGGCCTGGGGCGCAGTCCCCCACCGCATAAACGGAAGGAACGCTTGTTTGGTACTGTTCGTTTACTTGAATCACACCGCGTTCATCCGTTTTGATGCCTGCGGCGTCCAAATTTAGTTTATCCGTATTAGCGCGACGACCTACAGAAACCAATACTTTATCGGCTTTGAGCGTTTCCGTTTCACCTTTGGCGTTTTCCAGCGTAAGGGTTGCGCCCGTTTTTGTTGTTTTAATTTCTTGAACTTTTGCACCTAAGTTAAATTTAAGTCCCTGCTTTTCAAATATTTTCAGTGTAGTTTTGCTCAGGTCGCCATCCATTACCATTAATGGGCGTTCGGCAACGTCAATCAGCGTCACTTCCGCCCCTAAACGTCGCCAAACAGAGCCGAGTTCCAACCCAATCACGCCTGCGCCAATCACCACCAAATGCTTGGGCACGCTCTCAAAAGACAGAGCATCGGTTGAGTCCACCACTACATTGTGGTCATACTTAGCGAAAGGTAGCTCTACAGGTTCGCTTCCTGCGGCTATCAAAATATTTTTGGCGGAGATATCCTCTTTACCATCATCCAACGTGATGGTATTGGCACCTTTAAAACTTGCCCAGCCTTGCTTAACGGTGATTTTATTTTTTTTCATCAACATCTCAATACCACCCGTAAGCTGCTTCACCACACCATCCTTGCGGCCTATCATTGTGGCTAAATCCAGCTTTGGCTTACTAACCGTAATACCGTGGTCTTGCAGGTGGGTATTTGCTTCTTCATATTTTTCAGAAGATTGAAGCAACGCTTTTGACGGAATGCACCCAACGTTGAGGCATGTACCGCCAAGGGATTTACGGGCTTCCACCAAGCATGTGTTCATTCCCAACTGTGCAGCACGAATAGCGGCCACATAACCCGCTGGACCTGCCCCGATAACGATAAGATCAAACTGAGACATGCTTATACTCCTAGTAACATTCTACTTGGGTTTTCCAAGGCTTCCTTCACTTTTACAAGGAAGGTCACGGCCTCTTTACCATCTACAATGCGGTGGTCATAGGTTAGTGCCACGTACATAATCGGGCGGATTTTAATTTCACCGTTGACGACAGTTGGGCGTTCTTTAATAGCGTGCATCCCTAAGATACCCACCTGTGGAAAGTTGAGGATTGGCATGGACAGCATGGAGCCGAATGTTCCGCCATTTGTGACGCTGAACGTAGCGCCTGCCATGTCATCCGGCATGAGTTTTCCGTCCTTCGCTTTAAGGGCGTAGTCCTTAATATCCTTCTCTATTTGGGCGAAGGACTTGTTATTAGCTTCCCTTACCACTGGCACAACTAAGCCACGCGGAGACGATACCGCGATGCCGATATCGTAGTAGTTTTTATAGACAATTTCTTCTTCGGTAATTTCCGCATTAAGCGCTGGAATTTCTTGTAGGGCTTGAACAACCGCTTTGGTGAAGAAACTCATAAAACCGAGTTTGATGTCGTTTTTGGCGACAAAATCATCTTGAAATTGCTTACGCAGGTTCATTACCTCGTGCAGGTCAATCTCGTTATATGTGGTGAGCATAGCCGCTGTATTTTGGGCTTGCTTCAACCGCTTGGAGATTGTTTTACGGATGCGGGATAGTGGCTCACGCGTTTCCCGCTCCCCTTGGTTTGCAGTTACCGTTGGAGCTGCGGCCGCAGGAGATTTTGTTTGGCTGAGAACATCCGCCTTTGTTGCCCGACCACTTTTGCCTGTGCCCTGTACGCTTGCAAGGTCTACTCCTTTTTCGGCGGCCAGCTTTTTAACGGCGGGGCCAGATTTATCCCCTGCGTTGGCAGGCGCTGGCTCGCTTGATTCTGTGGCGGCTTCTTCCTCTGTACTTTGAGAAGCTGTTGACGCGGAAACACTACCGCTTGCGCTTTCATCAATTTCTCCCATGACATCACCAGGGGCGACGGTTGCACCTTCTTCCGTTGAAATTTTTATTAATTTTCCAGCCTTTGGCGCTGTTACTTCAAGGTTTACTTTATCTGTTTCCAGTTCAGCAATCAGCTCATCTTCTTCCACCATATCGCCTTCAGCCTTCAACCACTGGGCAACCGTTGCTTCGGAAATAGATTCTCCCATTGTCGGCGTTTCAATATTGATCGGCATTACTGTATCTCTCCTTCTTGTAAAGTAATCTCTGAATAGTGTTTCTTTTCTTTAATGCTTCTAAATGCGAGCTTTACTTGTTTTAGAATATCGGGACTGTCTTGGTCAATATCTTGCCACACCAATTCCGAGCACTTTTCAGGTTCTGCATTAAACGGTTCTCCATCACACTTCGCCCAATAGTAATGGTTTGTATAAATTCGATCTCCAAACCTTAAGTAATGTTGGGCATGACAATGCTGAATTTTTTCAAGAGCCAAATCAATCCCAACTTCTTCTTTTACTTCCCGTATCACAGCTTCGTTTGGCGTTTCATTCACTTCAACATGGCCAGAAGGCAATGTTAAGTGGCCATCCATATAGCCTGTGTTTGACCGCCGCATTGATAGAAATTTTCCGTCTTTCTCCAAAAAGGCAAAAACGGCAACGTAGGAAGTTGGTGCCACTATCCCAACGCCTCTTCTACAATTCTAGCCTGCTCTTCAGCGTGGCGTTTAGCGGAACCTACCGCAGGGCTGGCACTTGCCGCACGGCCAATATAACGCGGTGCTGGTATGCCTAGTTTTGCCCAAAGGTTATCCAGTAAGAACGTCCAAGCGCCTTGGTTGCGTGGTTCTTCCTGAACCCAGCATATTTCATCCGTTTTGTATTTTTTCAGCACTTTCGCCAGCTCTTTTGTTGGCAACGGGTGCAATTCTTCCAAGCGAATAATAGCAACATCCTTACGGTTCGCCTCTTCACGCCCTGCCATCAGGTCGTAATAAATTTTACCGCTACACAGTACGATACGTTTAATATCCTTCGCCTGTACGGAAGCATCGTCTATCACCGTTTGGAAACTACCGTCGGTGATTTCTGTGATGTCTGATACCGCCTGCGGGTGACGCAGCAGTGATTTTGGCGTCATAATAACAAGCGGTTTACGGAATTTACGCAGCATTTGGCGGCGCAGTACATGGCACATTTGAGCAGGCGTACTTGGCATACACACGCTCATGTTGTCGTCTCCACAAAGTTGAAGAAAACGTTCCAAACGGGCGGAAGAGTGCTCAGGCCCCTGTCCTTCCGAACCATGAGGCAGTTGCATGACCAACCCGCTATAGCGGTGCCATTTGATTTCCGTTGATGAAATGAACTGATCCATCATAATTTGGGCGCCGTTGGCGAAGTCTCCAAATTGAGCTTCCCAAATTGTCAGTGTATTTGGTGACGCGAGTGTATGGCCGAATTCAAAACCCAGCACAGCCAACTCTGACAGACAAGAGTTATGAACTTCCAACGAGGTTCCCTTTTTAGCCATATCAGCAATTGGGAAAACCGTTTGCCCTGTTTCACCATCAACCATACCGATGTGGCGGTGAGAGAATGTGCCCCGCTTTACATCCTGCCCTGAAAGGCGAATGTCGTAGCCTTCTTTTAATAGACTTCCGTAGGCGGCGGCTTCTCCCGCGCCCCAATTAAGTGGTTGCTTGCCTTCCAACATATCGCACCGTTGGTCAATAACTTTAGCGACTTTTTTATTAGGGGTAAAACCCTTAGGGTACGCCGTAATAACATCTGATATTTGAGACAGCACCTGCGGCGAAACCTTCGTATCAGGCTCACTTTCAGACTTTTTACTAAAGCCAGACCATGCAGCTTTGAAGATATCTGGCTCAATCACCAACCCTTTTTCAGCTTCGGCAAACGCAGCTTGCAGTTGCTGGTTATAGGCATCTTCTAAGCTAGCAATGTTTTTATCCGTCACTTTTTTCTCGTTCAAAAGGCGCTGTTTGTATAAATCGCACGGGACTTTATGTTGTTTAATACCTTTGTACATCACAGGCTGAGTAAACGCTGGGTCGTCCCCTTCGTTATGGCCATGGCGGCGGTAGCAAACCAAATCAATCACCACATCCTTCTTGAAGATATGACGGTATTCAAAGGCTAGCTCCATCACGTGTACGCAGGCTTCGGGGTCGTCCCCATTTACGTGGAAAATCGGGCACTGGAGCATACGGGCAATATCCGTACAGTATTCACCTGAGAATGTGTCCTCAGGGTTTGCCGTAAAGCCTACTTGGTTGTTGATAACAACGTGCACGGTACCGCCCACAGTGTAACCTTCCAAGTTGGCAAGGTTCAATGTTTCCGGCACAACGCCCTGCCCTGCAAAGGCTGAATCTCCGTGAATCAGAAGCGGCAGCACTTTATCTTGCCCATCTTCGTGGCGTTGTTGTTTGGCGCGTGTGCTACCCGTTACAACGGGGTTTACAGCTTCCAAATGGCTCGGGTTACTAAGTAGCGACATATGCACTGTGTTGCCGCTATCCGTCACGATGTCGCAAGATTTCCCGTGGTGGTACTTCACGTCTCCACTGCTGGATTCATCCGCTGATTTTGCTTTTTCCATAAACGCGGCGAAGATTTCAGCCAGCGGTTTGCCCATAATGTTAACAAGCACATTTAAGCGCCCACGGTGCGCCATGCCGAGCACAATATCACTCATTTGGTTTTTACCAGCCAAGTGAATGAGCGTTTCCAGCATTGGAATTAAAGCGTCTCCTCCTTCAATGGAGAAACGCTTCATACCTGTAAATTTGTTGTGGAGGTATTTTTCAAACGCGTTTGCTTTGTAAAGGGCGTTATAAATGCGCTGTTTTTCCTTCTCAGTGAAATCAGGGTGGTTTTGGCAGGCCTCCATGATTTCCCGAAGCCAACGACGCTCTTCCAAACTGGCAATTTCACCCAGTTGAATCGCCACTGTGTTGGTGTATGTGCGTTTGAGTGCTTTAAGAATTTCGCTTAACTTTGCATGGCTTTGGGACAGCACGCCTGCCGTCGCGAAAATATCGTCCAAATTGCTGTCATCCAACCCAAATTGAGCAAGGTTAATTTCTTCCCCTTGGTCTACTTCTGCCTTTTTAAGAGGGTTCATTTGCGCGTAACGGTGGCCATGGTAGCGGTATGCTTGAATCATACGGGAAACACCGTTTTGTGCAGTGCTGGCCTCGCCCACGCTTTCTTCCCCACCGGGGACAGCCGCAATATCCAGCTCTAAGGTTGTCACTTGAGGGGTAGCTGTTGGCTTAGCTGCGTTTGAAGCTTCATCCCCTTCTTCGGGGGTATAGTTTAAATCAAAATCTTGAATGGCTTGAAAGTACCCCTGCCAACGTTGGTCTACTGAGTTAGGGTCTGTTTGGTATTGTTTAAATAAATTTTCTATGTAGGCGTCCATACGGAATCATAACTTTTTTATTGTTTAGTCGCGATGGCTACCATACTCCGCTTTGCCGCGGGAATAAAGTCTAAAAAATAAGCACCTTTAAACGCAAAACAACCCCGCGAGTGGGGGTTGAATTACTATCACCTTTTACCTTAGTGGCGCGGGCGACGGAGGAGCCTTTTGATGTTGGACTCCATTGTTGTTAGATAATTTTGGAATTTAGCAAGCTCTACATTATACCCTGTTTTTACAGTTTTTTGATAATTTGTATACATAACAGCTTGTAAAAAACCGTTTAAACATGCGAACTCAACCATAGCCTCATCGAACACATATACTCTGTGCTCATATTCACGCCCCACGTCACCCATTTGGTTCAAAAGGTCTTGAGCAGAGAGATTATAGACCAAATACACAAACCCATGCTTGCTGTTTTTTCTGCCGTTTTTGAAGTGACTACGAGTTCTTTTTACGGCAAGGACGCTTTTTTGCCTACCGATAGGGATAATAAGCCCCCTGTAAGTAGAACCTTTGCCGTAATAGTCTGGGGTTGTTACTTCTACGACAAATGCCGTAATATTGCCAACTTTGACTTTCCGGCCATGGTCAATCATAGGTGACTTCTTAATCTCTTTCGAGATTTTGAGCACTGCCTCATCCGCACTGCGGCAACCAGCGGCGTAGGCTGAACTAGCTGATATAGCAAGGTAAAAAACCGTGCCAACTGCAAAGCCAATAACAAGAGAAAAGAGTGCCGTTTTATCGAACTGAATCATAGTATTTCCCTCCTAACGGGAGTTGAAAATGGTGTTTAAGATGTACCAAGATTACTTTGTCGAGAACATAGGGAGAAATGAGGGATTTTTCAAGCCCTGATATTAGCCTGGAAGGCTGGCAAGGAGTTGTTGAGTATATGCCTGTTGCGGGCTACCAAAAACTTTGTGAGTCGGGCCTTGTTCAACGACTTGACCTTGGTGCATAACCAGCACCCAGTCCGCCACTTGGGATACCACCCGCAAATCATGCGAAATGAATAGGTAGCTCAGGCCGAAATCTTGCTTGAGTTTGTTCATAAGTTCCAATACCTGCTTTTGAACGGAGACATCCAACGAGGCCACGGCTTCATCCGCCACCACCAACGCGGGGTTGAGGGCTAGCGCCCGTGCGATGCCAATCCGTTGACGTTGTCCGCCTGAAAACTGGTGTGGGTAGCGATTAGCGGCGTCTACGGGTAGTTCAACGGCTTTTAGCAGCTCCGCCACCTTAGTTTGGCGTTCTTGCTCTGTGCCTATACCATGAGCTTTTAAGCCTTCTGCAATGCTGGTACCCACGGTTTGGCGGGGGTTAAGCGATGCGAAAGGATCTTGGAAAATCATCTGCATATCCCGCCATGCGGTACGCAACTTTTTGCCCTTTAGGCCAACCAGCTGCTGGCCATTGAGCTGGATATCCCCACTATTGGGTTTTTCTAACTGTAAAATGCACTTGGCTAGGGTGGATTTGCCGGAACCACTCTCCCCCACAATACCGATTGTTTGCCCTTTATATAACGTTAAGGAGGCGTTTTGTACGGCATTTACCTTTTGTTTTGCACCAAACAGGCCGCCGCCGCGTGTGTATGTTTTGTTAACGTTTTCAGCTTTTAGGAGAATATCGCCTGATATTTCCGCGTGCGGCTTGGTATTTAGTTGAGGCGCAGCCGCCAAAAGACGCTTGGTGTATGCTTTTTTAGGCTTGCTTAATATGGTATTGGCAGCGCCTTGTTCTACCACTTTGCCGTGCTCCATCACCAGCACATCATCAGCAATTTGTTTGACCACGCCAAAATCGTGCGTGATAAATAGAACTGCTGTCTTAAATTCACCCTGCAATTCTTTGATAAGTTTTAGAATTTCTTTTTGAACGGTTGCATCCAACGCTGTTGTGGGTTCGTCCGCTATGAGTAATTCAGGCTGGCAAGCCAGCGCCATGGCAATCATCACCCGTTGCCGTTGCCCGCCTGAAAGTTGATGCGGATAACTGGCGTAAATGCGCTTGGGCTCCGGCAGTTTTACCTGTTCAAAAAGCGCCAGTACTTTTTCATACCGCTCTTTTTTATTTAATTTTGTGTGAATTTGAAGAACTTCCGCCACCTGTTTGCCCATTGTCATCACAGGGTTAAGGGCTGAAAGCGGTTCTTGGAAAATCATGCTCATACGGCTACCGCGTAGTTGACGGTGTTGGCGCGCTGTGAGTGTATTTAGGTTGATATCGCTAAACGCAAGCTCTTCTACCTTGGCTTGAATTGTTTTGGGTAACAAGCCCATGATAGCCAAAGATGACAGCGTTTTACCCGACCCGCTCTCCCCCACAACACATAAAGTTTTGCCTTTTTCCAGCGTGAAGGAAACACCGTCTACCAGTGTTGCGTTCGGTACGGTAAGGGTTAGGTTTTTAACGCTGAGTAAAGGCATAGCTTAGCCTACCCTTTGAAGCCCAACGCGACAATAAAGATTTCCCGCGATTCCGCCCGTGAAGATTTTGGCTTGGCAAAATGCACCTTCTCAAAGCGTTCTTTTAAACTGTCGGCAAATTTTTTTTCTTCTCCGCCTTGAAAAATTTTGCAGGCGAAATGACCGCCTAATTTAAGCAAATGTGTTGCGCTATCCGCCGCTATTTCTACCAGCCCCATGCTGCGCAAGTGGTCTATATTTCCGCTCCCAGCAGTGTTCGGTGCCATGTCCGATAGAACAACATCCACCCCGCCTTCCCCCGCGACGGCGCGTACTTCATCCCAAATTTCATCCGTGGTGAAATCCCCTTGGATGAAAGTCACGTTTGGCAACGGGTCAACCTCCAACAAGTCGCACGCAATAATGCGGCAGTTGTTGTTGAGGATTTCCCCCACTACTTGGCACCACCCGCCAGGGGCCGCACCTAGGTCAACAATGGTTTGGTTGGGTTTGAGTAGGTTAAATTTCTCGTTAAGCTCCAGCAATTTAAACGCTGCGCGGGAACGGTAGCCCATTTGCTGTGCTTTTGCGGTATAAGGGTCTTTGCTTTGGCGCACAAGGTACTGCTTTTGCGCATGGCTCATTTTCTTCTCAAACTTTGTATGCGTGCCCTTAAGCTTTGCTTTTTTGGTGGATTTTTTCTCAGTCATAC
This sequence comes from Alphaproteobacteria bacterium, assembly GCA_028817875.1. Lineage (GTDB taxonomy): Bacteria > Pseudomonadota > Alphaproteobacteria > UBA2136 > JAPPOO01 > JAPPOO01. The sequence goes on from JAPPOO010000081.1 coordinate 21,829, forward strand.
TGCTGGAGTGTAGCGGATTTTACCGTTTTTACCAGAACTGCTTGATTTTTGATATGTATACCTTTATACCGCTGACAACTACAAATTTAGTTCATAGACCTATCTTTAAAAATTTCTTACTGAAAAAGGAACTGACTTACATGTTCAAACTACACTTTGTTACAACATTACTTGTTGTTTTTACTTTCATTGCTTCGCCTGTGCAGGCAGCAAAAATAACTGACCGACTTCCAGCAGGAGATCTTACTGAACTTGTGTCGCAAGTTGTTGCTTACACTTGCAAAAAGGATAGCTGGGAACATATTTCCAAGAAATGTCTTGAAGACATTGATGCTACCTTCAATGGAGAGCAGCCTTTTTTGGGTAATGTATCTATACTCCCAACCTTTCCAGAAACTCAGGAAGGTAAAGCTTCTAAATGCATTATCTATACAGTTAGTGTATTGAGCAGTGAATCTAAAATTATCGCAGCAGGCAAAACAAAACGCTGCTATAATTCAGAGAACGGTGGATTTGAGCTTTCTAAAGAGGTTAGCCCTCTTAAATCAGCTACTAACTCTAAGTCTCTTCAAAGACTAGCTTCCGCTGCTATTAAACAGGCGACTGAAAAAGTTGAGCTGTTAGCTACCAAAAGGCTTGCAAAAGCCAAGGTGGTTGAAATACTTCTTTTCAAATTGGGTCGCTGCCAAAATCGGCCTATTACCAAGTTAGAGGGAGTTACACTTCAACTTGTAAAAAAGTGTGCCTCTTCCATAAAGGATAAATTTCCTTCACAGAATTTCGAACACAACTTGAACTTGATCTCAGGTTCAACACCACTGACTGCACTCAGTCGTTTCAAAACAAAAAAGGTGAACATTTCCCATACTTTGATTTTTAACAAGGATGGAAAATTTTTGCGCTCGAATATCAACTTTCTCTTTGACGAAACTACGGATAGTACACAAAAAATAAAAATACTAGATCTTGCTCTTGAGCTACTTCAAGAGCGTCAGCATTAGCGTTGCGTTTTTTCGACCTTCCCCCACACCTATTTAACAGGTGTGGGGGTTGCGTTGTTTGGAATTAAGGGATGCATCGTTGGGCGATTTCCGTTACAAAGGTGGGTATGAAAGTTTTGCTTGCTAACCCCCGCGGTTTTTGTGCTGGTGTTGACCGCGCCGTACAAGCCCTTCAACACGCTATAGATACTTACGGCCCGCCTGTATATGTACGGCACGAGATTATTCATAACAAACCCGTGGTGGAAGACTTTATCCGCCAAGGGGTTATTTTTATTGATGATGCAGAAGAGATTCCTGTTGGCTCAGTCGCTTTGTTTTCTGCCCACGGCGTGCCACAACGTGTTTTTGATACAGCTGACAAAAACAAACTTAACGCTATTGATGCCACCTGCCCGCTTGTGACGAAAGTTCATAACGAGGCCAAGCGTTACTCTGCAAAGGGTTACCATATTCTTCTTATTGGGCATAAAGGGCACATAGAAGTTGAAGGAACGATGGGCCATGCCCCTACTGAAAGCGTCACGCTAGTAGATGGTTTAGAACAGGCTAAAACTGTACACCCCCCCGAGACAGATCAATTAGTTATTCTGACGCAGACAACGCTTTCCGTTGATGAGACAACAGAAATGATGGATATTTTGAAAGCGCGTTTTCCGCATGTTGTCACCCCCAAAGTGCAAGATATTTGTTATGCGACACAAAACCGACAAGATGCCGTTAAGGAGATTGCTCCACAGGTAGATGCGATGATTGTGGTTGGGTCTAAAACATCCAGTAATTCCAACCGCCTGAGAGAGACAGCCCTTGAATATGGCTGCCCTAAAGCCTTTTTGGTAGATGGTGCGGAAGATTTGACTGAAGACATGCTTGAAGGCGTGAAAACCATTGGTATTACTGGTGGTGCCAGCGCGCCAGAGCCTTTGATTCAAGGGGTTATTAACTATTTAAAACCGACGGAAATTCAGGAAATTACCGTGAGAGAAGAAACCCTTAACTTTCAGCCGCCGAAGGCTATCCGCACCCAAGTGACGATTGAAAAGCCTGCTGTTTCCTAATGGATAAAATAGATATTTATACAGACGGCGCGTGCTCGGGCAACCCCGGCCCTGGTGGTTGGGGTGCTATTCTTATTTGGAACGGCAAAGAAAAAGAAATCTTTGGGGGTGAGCCAGACACAACAAATAACCGTATGGAGCTTCAGGCTGTGATTGAAGCCTTGTCCCTACTTAAGCGCAAATGCGAGGTAACTGTTCATACAGATTCTAAATATGTTCAACAGGGCATGAGCGAGTGGCTGCCAAGTTGGAAAGCTAACGGATGGAAGAAAAAAGGTGGGCCAATCAAAAACTTAGACCTATGGCAAGCTTTGGATGCTCAGGCACGCAAGCATAGTATTACATGGGCGTGGGTAAAAGGTCACGCGGGGCACCCTTTAAATGAACGTGCTGATAAATTGGCTGTTGCAGGTTCCAAACAAGCTCAGTAGTATTGGTTTCAGGAGGACATATAACGACCCATGTTGCAGACCGATAGCATTATCAACACTTTGCAGAACCACTTTTTGGTCGCAACAACTTCCCTTAACGATAGTATTTTTGAACGCACCGTTATTTACATGTGTACGCACGATGAAAATGGCGCCATGGGTGTGATTGTAAACCGCCCGCTTAACAGTGTTTCCTTTACAGACATTGCCGATAGCATGGGCGTTAAACCGCTGATTGATAAAAAGCCCCCTACCATTTTTAATGGTGGCCCTGTTGATAAAAACCGTGGCTTTGTTGTGCACTCCCCTGATTATAAATTGAAAAACAGCTTAAACGTGGGGCAGGATATTTCCCTTTCCGCCACGGCGGATATTGTCAAAGATATCGCCGTTGGCCAAGGCCCGCAAGACATGGCTTTTTGCCTTGGCTATGCAGGTTGGTCAGCCGGACAGTTGGAGCAAGAAATTGTGGAAAACAGCTGGTTGGTTCTTCAAGCTGATGCGGATACGCTTTTCCATGTTGAACCGCAAGAAAAATATGATTACTGCACACGCCGCATCGGCTTAAATGCGTTGAATTTCTCCGATACTATTGGTTTAGCTTAGCTTTTCAGCTTAACCACTAAAATAAAAAGAGCCAGAGGGGGGCTACGCCCTCTAGCTCTCAATTTTGAACTTCCTCTATTAGCTATGATGAAGCAGGGTCTTTTGTTTTAAATTCACTGACCATCCCCATAATACCTTGCCCCATATCACTTAGATTTCCAGAAGCATTTGTAATATCTCCCGCGTGGGATTTACTAGCCTCCGCAACTTTAGAGAATTCATCCATGTTTTTGTTTACTTTATCGCTCATCTCTTGGGTGATACTTCCTTGCTCTTGCACAGCCGCAGAAATAGAAGATATCGCATCATTCAAATTATCAATTGTCTGGCTAATATCAGCTGTTCTCGATGTAACATCATTCGCATTAGCGTTAAGTCCTGCCAGCTTTTCAACAATTTCATTAGCAGCTTCTTCTGTTTGAGCCGCTAGCTTTTTCACTTCATCGGCCACAACAGAAAATCCACGCCCTGCATCACCGGCACGGGCAGCTTCTATACTAGCGTTCAAAGCCAAAAGGTTTGTTTGTTGAGAGATATTCATAATCAACTTCAAAATATCTTCAATATGCCCTGTGGTTTGGTTCAGCGTTTCAATAGCTGTTGAAGCCTGTTGTGCCATCACCTTACCTTCAGCAGACATATCCGATGCTTGTACTGTGTTTTGTGCAATATCATTCACGGAAACACTAATTTCTTCAATCGCGCGCGCAACCATCCGCATATTCCGGTTAATATTTTCGCTTTCGTCTGTCATAGCGGTCATGCTTTCTTTAGCTTCCGTTAGCACTTCGCTATACTCTTCCTCAACCATACGGCTTGCATTTTGATTAAGCTTATCTGCAATATTAGATAAATGCTCAGAGGAGTACGTTAAATTTCCTGCATTTGATTTTAGGTCACATACAAAACTTTCAATTCTGCCAATAAACGTATTGAACAAAATGGCAACTTCAGCCGACTCATCACCCGTCTTTTCATCTAATCTCAAACGTAAATCACCATCACCTAGCACAATATTTTCCAAGTGCTTTTGCAATAACCCTGTACCAATTGTTGTGCCGTGCTCAGCAACATTTAGCCCCTCTTCTTCCTCAGCTCTTTCTACCCGCACACCAAGCGTCATATCCAGAAGCTTAAACATAACAAATGCCACACTAAACGCCCAAATAAAGCCCATAGCAACACCTTGAGACTGTACAAAAATTTGCTCCATTCGGCTTCCCACAGCCAAGCTTTCAGCAGGCATCCAAAACGCGAGGGCGATTGTCCCCCAAGCACCGCAAAAACCATGGACAGGCACAGCCCCTATGGCATCATCCCATTTCAAAACTTTATCCATAAACATATGGGTATAAACCACAACAAAACCACTTGTGATACCAACAGCGATGCTACCGCCTGTCGTTAGTACATCACACCCTGCAGTAATACCGACTAAACCACCCAGCACGCCATTAATACTTCTATCGGGTCGGAATAAACCATCATGCAGCCGCCCTAGTATCATAGAAACCAACCCACCAAAACATGCCGCTAACATTGTATTGGAAATAATGTGTGCAAACCCAGAATCCCCTACTGTTGTTGAGCCACCATTAAAGCCAATCCAACCAATCCAGAGCAAGATAGCTCCAAATGTAGCCAGCACGTAACTGTGACCAACAATTTCGTTAGAACTTCCATCTTCATTATATTTACCAACCCGAGCACCGACAACAATAACACCTGCCAGAGCAATCCATCCACCAACAGAGTGAACAACAGTGGAGCCTGCAAAATCTATAAATCCAGCATCTGCCAACCATGCGGGGTTATCACCATTTAATAGGTTCCCCCACGCCCAATGGCCAAAAATTGGGTACACAAAAGACGCTAAACAAAATGCTGCAATAAGGTAAGAGTGGAATTTCATCCGCTCTGCTACGGCACCAGATAAAATAGTCGCCGCTGTTCCACAAAAGACTAATTGGAAAATAAAGAAGGTATAATGCCAGTCTTCCGGTGTATTCCATAACCAGAGAGAGCTACTCCAACCAAACCACCCTTGAGAATCTCCAAACATAAGGTTAAAGCCAACAAAGTAAAACATCACCCCTGCGATGATGAAATCCGCAATATTCTTTTGAGCAACGTTGATACTGTTTTTGGACCTGACCATCCCTGCTTCTAGTAACAAAAAACCGCCCTGCATAAGGAAAACTAAAGCAGCGGCAATCATCGTCCACATGTGGTTTAAGCTATCTTGCTGCTTGGCAACGGCTGCTGCCACAGCTTGCTCAACAAAAGCTGCATCTACCGCAGCATAAGCTTGTGAAAAGAGGAATACTGAGGCTAGTACAAGAATATAACGTCGCATTGATCTGGAACTTTTTTTGTTTTTTTCGGCTTTATTGGACGAAAAATTTGCCTTCATGTCAACCCATCACTGCGGGTTGCTCAGAACTTTGTATGATATTTTTACAATAACTGGAATGGAGAGAACCAATGCCTAGAAAAAAGAAACCTCCTAAACAGAGGAATGCTATGGCTAATGCCTTAAACAACAAGATCTTTCAACCCAAAACTATAGGAGATAAACGCCCTCATAAAAATGCCAAAACACTTCGCAAAAAGAAGCTCACCTGGAAAACAACCGATGAGCTTCTTTTTTATTCGTTTAGTGACTTTCATCTACAAAAAACCAACCTTCTTCACTGTCGGAAGATATCCTAATCCAGCGAATTTTATCGCCTTCTTTTCTGCCTGGCGTGTTTTTCTCTCGCAGAATATTCCGCAAATACTCAACTAGTGAGAAACTGTCCAAAATTTTCTCTGTTCTAGCTATTCCGTTTACAAGAAGCGTACTTGTATTTACAGCACCATGTTCAATGGTAAGCATTTGAGAAAAAATCCTTGTCCTCTCTCCATTACATTCCCTATAGAACATAACAAAAACTTCATCAGCTCCAGAAAAAGCTTTTCCCCCCATCTCAGAAAAATTCGTGTAATCACTATTATCAATAATTTCTGTCATACTAAGAATCATTTTAATTGACCTTTCGCAATTCCATAAAACGGACATAAAGATAAACTGCTTATACAGCACTTCCAAAACGTATACTTTGATAACGTGAAGGACGTCAACAAACTAGTAAAAAGTCATTCCACAACTTGCATTTTTAGCAGCCAATCCGCCCCTGGGCCTGTTTGGCAGAATAGACCGCGAATGCGTTGATCGTTAAAGCCATCACCATACACGGCAAAAACGCCGTCTCGGCAGCGCCCACCACTTTGATGTGGCGTATAAACGGGCGAGTTTGGCAGGAACAAGAATTTTAGTGGCTCTGCCTCCCACCGTGCACTGCCTCCTAATGGTGTTGTATCCAACGCATCATTTAAACGACGTCGCGTGTCCTCATTTTTAAGGGTTACGCCCTGCCCTGCACTTGTTAAAGGCCGCGCCCATAAATCACCCGTTGCAGGTAAAGTTGTTTCTGGCAATGCGGCCGCAACAACATCATTCACCGCCTGCTCTTCTGTTGCATATTCATTTTGAGCCTCCTCTAACGCCGCCACGTAGGCAGCATCTTCGTCTCCTGCCGATGTCGCAGAAACATAACTTTGCGTTTGCGGTGGTGCCATTGGCAACACGGGGGCAATCCCTTGACATCCCGCTACGGCAAACGCCGTTACAATTAAAGAAAGCTTTTTACACATTTGCTCCATCTTAACCAGACCACCTTTGCAAAGCTACTTCTATTTTTTTCTTATTTTACTCTTTTTTACCTTAAAAGTGCACGAATACAACGCGCCAATACAACGTATTCCCCTTATTTTTACCCAATGGTTGACCTATTTTTTGTAGACGCCTATCATGCAGAAAATTTGATTTTAAATATTGTAAAAGTTGTATAAATGGCCAGTACCCCTATCAAAATATTTATCACAGCCGTTATTGTGGCTGACCTCGCTGCGATTGTTTACTTTGGCGGACGTTGGATTGCAGAAGGCTCTCTTCTGCCGGAACACACTGCCCACGAGGAACATATTGTTGTTGCTTCGGTGAAAGACCAAGCCGCACATGGCGAAGGAAACGCTGTTGAAAAGGTTAAAGAAGTTTTTGATTTAGCAACATATATCCCTGATATCAAAAAAGGTGCTAAAATTGCTGGTAAGTGTAAAGCGTGCCATACGTTTGACCAAGGCGGAAAACACCGTACAGGCCCTAACTTATGGGCTAGTTATGGTGATGCTACTGCTGGTAAAGAAGGCTTTGCCTACTCCCCTGCTATGGCGGGTATGAACGGTACGTGGGATGATGATACGCTCCATGCCTTTTTGGAAAACCCACGCGGCTATGTAAGCGGCACTAAAATGCAATTTAATGGTATTAAAAAACCGAAAGACCGTGCTGACCTCATTGCATGGCTTAAAACGTTACAGTAAGAAAGAAAGCTCACTATGTTCAATTCATTCAAATTTTTTAAAGACCAGCGCGGTGCCATGTTTGGGTTGGATGCCCGTATCGCCTTGGCAATTTTTGGCGTTCTCTCGGTTGTTGGCGGTTACAGTGCGACAACTATGTTTCGGGAGGCTCAAATCACCCAATTGGCAACAGAACTTACTAACTTGAAAAAAGCCTATCAGGAATTTCACCTCTCCACAGGTGACCACACAACCCGCTTTATGGATTTAATTAAGAACGATTACGATATTATTGGCTGGCAAGGCCCTTATACAGATTTGCTTTCCGATAAAAGCCGTATTTACGACGGTGTTTACAGCTTTATGGAAGGCCGACAGGATGTTGCGGGAGTTCCCCCTGTTGAGTGTACGGGCGGTATTTGCTCCATTTGGCTAAAGCTTACAGGCGTGAAAGACAGCGTTGCTGCGGATTTGGATAAGCGGATGGATGCAGAGCCTTCCCCTAATGGCGGTGTGTTACGTATTGAATACCAGCAAGGCGGTGCAGACGATGTTTACTTTCTTGTGACCGCTAAACACTAAGGTTAAATATCTTTAAACGGTGAAAGAGCCGCTTCTGCAATAGAAGCGGCTCTTTCTTTTTTCTCGTAACTCAGTTAGTTGCCTAGGTAAATCTCTTTATCGAACTTTTGCTTACCGATTTTAACGGTTAGCAAAAGCCAGACAACAACTGCAGCAAAACAAGCAATTAAAATTGCCATGATCAGGAGCTCTTTACTTACAAAGCTCATCCAAAACAGCCCCAGAATCATACAAGGCACTGTAGTACCTGCAAGTACTAGTAAAATAGCAAGGCTTTGCCCAACGGTGTTATGCTTCCATAGAGTTTCCTTAGACAAGAAACTAATAGAAAAATAGCAAGCTACTAAGCCTACTAACAAACCAAGCTTAGGCATATCACCTTTTGTTCCTATGCATACCGCCACTAAAACAAATACACTGAACATTACAGCTGCAATGATAGCCTCCGTAATAGTTACAGAATTAACCATGCTCCTTTGAACTTTTGACAAGAACCAAGAGCTTGATTTTTCCTTTGCAGGTTTCTGCTCAGCAACCACTTTAGCTTGTTTCTTCGCTTTGCGCGCCCTTGAGAAAGAACGAGCGAAACGTACAGCAAGCACCAGAACTACTGTTAGCACCAGCACCCAAACAATATCCACAGCGGATGGCATCCACTCTGGCATGTTTGGCAGCTGCCACATTTGCTCGAACAGGCTTGGGCTTTCCTTGGGAACAACACCTTTATTAACTAAAGTGTCCATCTGCTCAAGCTGCTGGTAGTTTGTTGGTTGCCCAACTCCCTGCGAACTTAGGACAGATAAATCAACCCAGCCAAATGGGTTCATCCCGAGGAACCACAGAACTATTGCTACGAAAATAATAGCCAACAGTCCCATCATACCCCACTGCACAAGCTCGTACCGCCCTTGGTATCGGTCACATAGGTAACCGAGAACGATACTTCTAACGGCTGTCCATACTACCATTACGACTGTAAGAGGTATAATGATGAATGGGAGCAAATACTCGCCCCATAGGATGATTTTTGCCAGTAGCTGAAAGCTAGGCGGCTTAGCGTCAAGCAGCATCCACAGCACTGCAAGAGCAGCAAACACTCCCAAGGCAGCAAGACTGTAAAGGCCTATTTTGCTTTTAGCGAATTTAAAGAGGCTTTGAAAAGCTTCCTTAATTTCATCCAAAAGGCCTACAACAAACACTGCCGTAGGTATAGTAGAGCCTACTGCCACTGCTACTGGAAGAGAGAAACCCCAACCGTAGAGCATGAAGAAGCTCACTAGCATACCCACACACGCAGCGCTGACTAAAGCTAGTACCAGCTGCATGCTCGCTGAAAGGCTTTCCCGCTTATGCCAGCCGATTAGACCTGAAATCACTCCAATAACTATAAACGCTATTGGAACGAGCAAATCTACGGCCCAATCCCAAAAACTAATACTTGGGATTTCAACAACAGTGGTTGCAATGGTAGTAACTGTATTAGCTATCGCCTGTGTAACAATACTTCCCAAAAGGCCGCTAAGCCCAATGAATAAGACGTACAGTGATAGGCAAAACATCACAAAGCTTCTCCAGCTTACAATGGATTTTTTGCCTTCGTCTCTGGTTGTCCATAGCTCCATTTTGCCAATGTCGTATGGCATAAACCTCTCTGCCGGCATTTCTTCTATGTTTTCACCCCAGTCGTACTGCAAGCAGCTAGACATAAACAGATAGAAAAACACCAAAGTCAGGCCAAACGCACAGTGCTTAGACCAACCTTCGAAATACCATAACGAAAATGCTCCAATTACTGTAAAGAATACAACTACTAACGCACACGTCAGGTGTTGATTGTAGTTTGATGCCACCTCTTGTGAAAGAGGGACATTATTAGTTCTTGAGTTTTGAAAGCTCATGGCCTTCTCCTCTTCATAAAAAAGGCGGCCTTGTATAAAACAGGCCGCGGTTGAATTCTAAAAATTTAGCTCAATCCGCGCTCCTATTTTCTAAAAAGGAACACATGATATCTTTGATATGTGGGTTGTTTTAGATGATTTTCAAGGGATTTTTCGTAAAATTTAACAGCTCATTTTGTACAGCTATTTGACAAATTCACGCGGGTTATATTAAACAATAACAACTTTGGGGAAATACCGTGTTCCCGCCATCTCAACCATTTCCTCAAGGAGAACTGACCATGTCTTCAAGACAAAATACAGAAGTCTATCGATTAGAACATAAAGTGTATGATTTTTCAGACATTTATCCACTTACCCAACAAGCAATAAAAAATAATTGTTTTAATGGAACTGCAATAGGAGATGACTGTTTCAACATATTTAGGGCAACTTTACTTTGTTACAAATCAGATTTGCAGGTACTTTTCATCGCCAAGTTTACTTTTGATGACTCAACAACGTTTGCCCCTGTTGTTTCTTGCCAAACAAAATACGATAGTCAAACAGAGTTTATAAACTCACCCGAACAAGAAGGAAAAGACCTTGTACATTCGATGAGAGATTTTGTGCTGTACATCAATTCGGTGCATGAGAAAAACAACCAATTTGCAAAAGCGGTTTATGCTACTGTCGCAATCAATGACAGCAGTTACTCTGTCGATATTTCAACAATATAGCTCTCAGCCATGCAAAGGCTGGGAGCTATTTGTTTACCAACCTTGCATTTCCCGCAAACGGCTTGCGGTGCGGACAAACGCCTGCGCAGCATCCCCACTTGTACACAAAGCTTCAGGTTCAGCTTCCGCCGTACAAATAAGGCATTGCTTGGCTTCGTAAGCAATATCTACCAATGTAACGAGACGCAGAGCAGCATCCGCTTCGCTTTCTTTGAAAATCGGAATATCGGAGACGCAGAGAGTTTGAGCTGCGGGCATAATCTCCAAGTATTGGTCTCGCCCGTAGGCAGCTCCACAAATATCATCAAATTTAAACCAAAGTGTACTATTTTGCGCAAATTTTACCTTCGGCCAGTTTGATTTAACCTCTACCTCACCTTTTTTTGCACTTTTTTTACTCTTTTTTTGTTCTATTTTACCCTCTAACCACGCGTCTCCCGCTTGGCCAATTTGCAGGTAAAACAGAGGCAAATTTCCTCCCCCTTGTAGGCGATAATCTTCCTCCCCCGCTACCTCTAAGGGCTTCATAAATTTCATAATTATCCGAATAAACGGCAAAAATTGGTGGCGGTTAATGCCGCCTTGAAAAAGCTCTTCTGGCGGCCAATTGCTGGTAGCACAAACCGTCACACCTTGCTCAAAAAGCTTTTGAAATAAACGCCCTAGCATCATCGCATCAGCAATATTAGTAATGTAAAACTCATCAAAACAGAGTAAGCGCGCTTCTTCTGCCAAATTTTGGGCAATCACGGTCATTGGATCCTGCCCTTTTTCCACTTTTAGCGTGTGCATTCTGTGGTGCAGTTCTTCCATAAATGCATGAAAATGCACACGTCTTTTAGAAATTCCTTCCATCTGTTCAAAGAAGAGGTTCATTACCATGGATTTTCCACGACCAACAGGGCCGTACAGGTAAATGCCTTGCGGAGCAATTTCACCTAGCTTCCAACTTGCCAATTTTTCTTCTAAATCATTGAAATGACACACTGCATTTTGCTGTGCTGCATCAGCCTTCAACTGACCTTTTGCCAAAAGTTCGTCATATCTTTTCTGCATATTCATATAGTTAAAATATAGAGTAATTTCAGCGGCATCCCTACAACCTGCGGTTAAAAAGTCACAAAGAATTGATATTTTTAGAACACTTTAGGGTAGGATGTTTGCCAACCCCCGCTAAAGCCCATACCATTGGGTTACTTAATCATTTACCAAGATACTAAGCAGAAATAACAATAAGAAATTGCTCAAAAAAAATTAGAATTGAAGTATTCATAACTAATAAAAAAAAATAAAAAACACGAGCAACTGTGCGACTGCAAGAGGAAATAAAAAGTGCCGGAACTATATTCAACAAAAAGAATATATAAATAAAAAAACCGGCACTTTATTGTGCGCGCCAGCTTATCCTTAAGGTGCTACATAGGTTGCCGTTAATACATCCACCCGTTTAGCCCCTGCTTTCTTTAAAACCGTCGCACAAGCACGTGCCGTAGAGCCTGTCGTCCAGATATCATCCACAAGAATAATATTTCTACCGTTTACAAGCTTTTCATCTGCATAAAAAGCATTATTGGGCAACTGCTGCCGTTGCTTGCGGGTTTTACTAACTTGAGGCCTTGTCTTTTGAACCCGATGTAAAGCCGCGTGGTGCCATTCTACACCACTACGCTTGGATATTGTTCTAACAAGCATGGCGGATTGATTGAACAAACGCCCCCTTAAACGACTACTATGCAAAGGGACAGGCACCAGCAGAGCATTTTTTATTTTCGGTAGGTGTGACAGCATAAATTCAGCCAATACAGGTGCTAGTTCGGTTCTGTCTGAGAATTTAGTTCGTGTAATCCAATTTTTGACTGGTTTTTCATACAGAAACGGCGCAGCAAAGCTATCTACTCCTTTTGGTAAGTGAGGCATGGGTTCTAACTCATGTTTCCAAAAGGGTAATTCTGCCCAACATGTAGGGCAAACACCTAAAGGTTCGCCCGTTGGTAGTAAATCTCGGCAAGCAATGCACATGGTTGGCAGCGCAAAATGGGTGACATGATGCCAAATTTGAGTAAACATGCGCCCATTATGCCAGAAAAAACCTGCCCCGTTGAAACTGAATTATATAACCGCCTACATGAGCGTTTAGCCGATGTTAAGCGAACATTTGAGCATACTTTGGAAATCACGCCCGAGACACCTGAACCAGATGAAAAAACGTATAACCTTATTGTTGCGCCGTTGGCTGATCTTCATCAGCAGAACTTGCTTACTTGGGGAAAAGCTCTTAAAGGGGACGGTCTTTTGTTAGCAAGTACTTGGGGGGCTCATAGTTGTGCGGAACTTACAAACGCAGGCATTACCGTTAACTCTCAGCCTACTATTCAAAGCATTGGCGATACTCTTACCCGCCTTAAATTCGCCTTACCTGTATTAGACCGAGACCTGCTTACCCTCACCTTTTCTTCAGGAAAAAAACTTTCTGAAAAGTTAATGCATTGGGGCTTTCTTTCCGAACCTTTTTCTGAAGATCAGGTAGAACTATACTGCACTCAAAACCCGCACCCTTCAGGTCATATTCCTGTAACTATTGAGGTCCTTTATATTTCTGCATGGCGCCCCCATCACAGCCAACAGCAGCCGCTTGAACCTGGAAATTATACCGTTAAAATCGGTAGTTTTCCTGAATAACCAATACAGGGTATTGTGCACAAATGACTTGGTTTTTTTACGCCCTTATTCCGCCATTTTTGTATTCATCCAGTAATATTTTGGATGAATACTTATGCAAAAAACACGAAGAACTTAGTGGATTTAAATACATTATAGCTGCTTCCATTGTAGGGATTCTTTCAGGGTTGGCGATTTTTGCCTACCGCCCTGAAGCCCTTTTTCTTGACCCGCTATACGCTGTAATATTCGGTATTTTTGGTATTTTCATGCAGTGTTGTTTTATTCCTTATATGATTGCGATTAAAGAAGACGGGGCTGGCTTTATTGCTCCTTTATGGCAAATTTTACCGCTTTTTATCTTTTTGATTGCATGGCTGACATTAGGGGAAACTGTTACTTTTTCCCAGTTTTTGGTTTGCCTTGTTATTGTTACTACCGCCACTATTGCTAGTATTGACCATACAGGTAAATTCCGTCTTTGTTCTCTTTTACTCATGCTGTTAAGCTGCTTACTGTTGGCTTCCCATATGGTTTTCATGCGTTTTTATTCCCAGAATTTTCACTGGTTAGATATCGCTGCATGGGGTGCTATTGGCGCAGGTATTGGCGCGTCTGTCTTTATGCTTATTCATACCCCTACCCGAAAATCTATCTATCAAGCTACGCGTAATAGCGGAACTTTAAGTGTTTTTTTGCTGACTCTTCAGGCAGCTTTGGATATTGGCGCTAATGCTTTTTTGGTGCTAGCATTTAGCACGGCACCTTCCGCTGGAATCGTCCAAACAATCAATGCGTTACAGCCGTTTATCATTACGTTTTTTGCTATTTTAGCTTACTGGATTTCACCGCACATCTTTGCCCAACCTCCCAAAGGTAAAATTCTTCTATGGCGCCTTGCATGCTTTAGTATTATTGCGACTGGCATTGCTTTTTTAGGTGTTGCATAAACAGAAAAGGCGGAATATATTCCGCCTTTTCTGTTTATAGCTCTGTTTAATTTTCAGAGTAGGATTTCATTACACGTGCACGGCTTGGATGACGCAGTTTTTTTAACGCTTTTGCTTCAATCTGACGAATCCGCTCCCGCGTTACGTTAAACTGCTGGCCCACTTCTTCCAACGTGTGGTCTGTTGGCATCCCTACACCAAAGCGCATCCGCAATACACGCTCTTCCCGTGGAGTCAAACTTGCCAGCACTTGGGTCACACTGTCACGCAAATTGCTTTGCACAGCAGCATCCAACGGCATCACTGCTTTATCATCTTCGATGAAATCGCCTAAGCTACTGTCCTCTTCATCACCTACCGGTGTTTCAAGAGAAATTGGCTCCTTAGCAATTTTTTGAACCTTACGCACTTTATCTACCGGCATATCAAGCTCTTTTGCCAACTCTTCAGGTGTCGGCTCGCGACCTAGCTCGTTCATCATTAAACGCTGCGTACGGTTAAGCTTATTGATTGTTTCAATCATATGCACAGGGATACGAATCGTCCGCGCTTGGTCAGCAATAGAACGTGTGATTGCTTGGCGAATCCACCATGTTGCATAGGTAGAGAATTTATAACCACGACGGTATTCAAACTTATCTACCGCTTTCATCAGGCCAATATTTCCTTCCTGAATCAAGTCCAGAAATTGCAAGCCACGGTTAACGTATTTTTTGGCGATAGAGATCACCAAACGCAAGTTCGCTTCTACCATTTCTTTTTTAGCAACAGCTGCTTCACGCTCACCTTTACGAACTTCAGCAACCATTTGTTTGAACTCCTTAACGGTTAGACCAATACCCGCAGCCATACTTTGGATTTCACCGCGCATATCCATAACGGCTTTTTTCTCATCCTTAGCAAATTTTGCCCAAGCATCGCTCTTTTTGGCCATGGTATCCATCCACTCGGCATTTTCTTCCTGACCAACGTATGCCGTTAGGTACTCTTTACGATCAACCCCACAAGCAACTGCTTTACGCATAATCTTTCCTTCAAGCTTCGTCATACTACGAGATACATCATAAAGGCCTGTCAGTAGGTCTTCCGTACGATTTCCTGTTAATGGAATCTCACTCATGATTTCTTTTAGGCGCTCAACAATTTCTTCATGACGCTTTGTATTGGCTTTGTTGTTTTTACCGGCCAAACGGTCTGTATCTAACTGAAAAAGCTCACTATGTAATGTTTTCATTTCAGTGAATAGCTCTGTCATACGCGGCATAAGGGATTCTTCTTGAGCGGCAAGAGATAAGATTTCATCTTCTTCCTCTCCCTCTTCGCCTTCTTTTTCTTCCTCTTCCTCAGCTTCAGGGTCAATTTCCCCATTTTGAATTGCTTCATTACGGGCAGCTTCTTGCGCCATTTCTTCAGGTGTTGGCCCTAAAGCAATCGAAAGGTCAATAACATCTCTTAAAAAACGCTCTTCGGAAATAACTTCATCAAACCATTTAAGTAGAGGGCCATATACGTATTGGCTAGCATATAAGCCACCGTTCAAACGACTTTTACCAGCCTCAATCCGCTTAGCAAGTGCAATTTCACCTTCACGCGTTAGTAGCTCTACGTTCCCCATTTCACGCAAGTACATCCGCACAGGATCATCTGTCCGTCCGTAGTCACCCGCTACTGCATTAGCAGGTTGCTCATTTTCGCTTCTGGAACTACTTGTAGAGTTATTACCAAAAAACCCAGGGTGTGCTGTCATACCGTTTTCATCACCTTCTTCTGAAGATTTAGAACTTGGGGCACCACTGCCTAAAACAGAAACAACTTCACCAGCATCATCACCATCATCATCCTGCGTCAAAATTGTGCTGTCACTGTCATCATTTTCAAAACCAAAACGGTTTTTATCATTTTCTTCTACAGTTTCAACAGCAGGAACAGCCGCTTCTTCCGGTGTTGTTACATTATTTTCTTGCAGTTCGGTCTGAGCCATCTGGCATTCCTCCGTTGGTTATCGTTTATATCTATAAATAACTTATGAGCTTTTAAGAACCCTACGGTTTCCTAAAGCTTTCAGCTGTTGCCATGTTTCCGGTGTTATACCGTCTTCCAAATTGGCTAACATATTTTGGCGTTTTAACGCCACTTGCTGCTCTGCCCGAATGCCTTGCAAACGTTCAGAGAACAATATCTCTATTTCGTGCGGTTGTTTTTCTTTAACCCACTGGTCTAACAACGTCTGTTTATAAAGGCGTTGTACATCTTCTTGCCTACCACACTCTTCCAAATAGGAAACAAACGCTTCCTTTGCAAGTCTCTTTTCTAAAAAAGCTTGAACTAATACTTGATAAATGGATTTATCTTCATGATTTTCAAAAGAAAGTTCTAAAAAATCTTCTTCATAGGTTGCAACAAGCTGTGGTGCATAGCAGGCTAAAGCTAATAGTTGACGCCCCCCTTGCCCGTTGCCTGTTTGAGGTACCCAGTTTGTACGCCCTTGCACTTGGTTAGACTGTTTTTGTTTGTTACCTCGTGCGCGCCACAGCCTATCTTTTAATGCAGCTGCGTAATGACGTCGTACTGTTTCGTTCTTAATTGTTTTCATGCATTCCTGCATGGCTGCATCTACCTGAGCGCGCCCTTCACCACTTTTAACATCTACACCGTCTGTTAAGTCTTGCCACAAAACATCTTCTAAGCGGATAGCTTGTACAACTAGCTTTTCAAAAGCTTCTTTACCATTTGTTTGCACATAACTATCAGGGTCTTCTCCTTCAGGTAAGTACATAAAGCGTAAGGTTTTTCCTGGCGTTAGGCTTGGTAGAATACGCTTAGCCAAACGCGCAGCAGCACCACGCCCTGCGGCATCTCCATCTAAACATACAACGGGTGCCGTGTGGTATTGCCATAGCAGTTGAATCTGCTCTGGCGTTACAGCAGTACCCATAGGCGCCACGGCTGTTTTAACACCTGCCTGCCATAAGGCAATAACATCCATGTACCCTTCTACAAGCAAAGCTTGGTTTTGTTGACGAATGTAGTTCCGTGCCCGATTTAAATTGTAAAGAATATAACTTTTGTTAAAAAACGGTGTATCTGGTGAGTTAAGATATTTTGGCTCGCCTTCCCCAATAATACGACCACCAAAAGCAATCACACGGTCTTTCAAATCTTGAATAGGGAACATTAACCGACCACGAAAACGATCGTAGTCACTTTTCTTTTTATCGGACTGGATGGATAACCCTGTTTCTCGCAAAATTTCAGTAGAAAATCCTTCTTCTACCAGTGCGATACGCGTTGTTTCCCAATTATCCGGCGCATATCCCAAACCAAAAGTTTTTACTGTTTCTTGGGTTAAGCCACGCCGTTGGATATAGGCTGCTATCTCTTGACCATGCCGCTGGTAAAATGTTTGCACCCGTGCCAACGCTTTGAAGCCGTCGTTTTTTACTTTTTCCGCAGCGGGGTCATGCACTATTTTTGGTAAATCCACACCCGTTTGCGCTGCTAAATGCTCCACGGTTTCTATGAATGTTCCGCCGCGAGTTTCTGTCATAAATGTGAAAATATCACCATGCGCCCCACAGCCAAAACAGTGGTAATGCCCCTCGTCTTCCCGTACATGAAAGGATGGCGACTTCTCTTTATGGAACGGGCAGCAAGCCCACCAGAATTTCCCCTTACGCTTTAAATCAGGTGCAATACGGCGCACTTCCTCAATAAGCGAGGCACGCTGTTTGATTTGCTCCAATATATTTGTGGGGTATTTCACGCGAATATTATACACATAAGCTTACTTCTTTTTGGGAACTTTGCAAGTACTTTTGTGCATATTTCGTCAAGTTTTTTTGCATTGCTTTCACTAATTCATAAAAAATACTTGCCTTCTTTTTGTAACTACGGATAATTGGGGGTCTGTTTAATAAATAAACATTGATTAAATATTCACCAAAAAGAGGTATTGCGCGATGGAACGCGTCCCGATGACGACGTATGGTTATTCTTTGTTGGAACAAGAGCTTAAACACCTACAGAAAGTGGAGCGCCCTGCTATTATTGCGGCGATTGATGAAGCCCGTGGCCACGGAGACTTAAAAGAGAATGCCGAGTACCACGCCGCCAAGGAAAAACAAGGCTTTATTGAAGGCCGTATTCAAGAGCTAGACAGCAAGCTTTCTCGCGCTGAGTTGATTGACCCAACCAAACTAAGCGGTGAACGTATTGTTATGGGTGCAACTGTTGTATTGGTGGATGCAGATACAGATAAAGAAGTGACCTATATTCTTGTTGGGCCTGATGAAGCAGATATTGAAAAAGGCCTTATTTCTGTTACATCGCCCATTGGAAAAGCCCTTATCGGTAAAAGTACGGGAGACGAGGCCATTGTCCGCGCACCAAGCGGAAACCGTACGTATGACGTTGAAGACGTTCAATTTAAAGAAATTACAGTATAGCTACTAAGTAGTTTTCTATCGGAAAAGCCGACTAATTTGCATTAGTCAGCTTTTCCTTCTTCGCAATTAGTGTCAAAGATTGGCCGCAATTGTACCACCAACGTCCTTGTCAAAGTTAAGGACAAATTTAGGATTAGCATCTAGACATTTTTTGCCTTCTAGCGAAAACAAATGAAATTTTCGCCAATTGCCAACCATAGCCCGTCCCTTGAGGATATGCCAATTAGGATCATCCGCATTGCAAAATACAATACCTGCTTTAGCAAGAATGCTCGCTTCTACTACAGCATTCTCGCTATAAAGAATTATCACATCCTTCTTAGCAGCTTTTAGTACAGCCTGTAACAGTTTTTCCTGCTCATCAGTTTTAGTTGAATAACCAACAAGCAAAATGACAGCTTTCTTCTTAGACTTAAACATCACTACACCTCCATGATGTTATAAAACTTAATAGCCAAGATTTTTTTGATATGGGCTATTATGTGGAAACTGCAACCGCCTTTAGCGTAAAAATTCTTCTGTTGCAGGGTTATAAATACGGGAAGGCTGGCCATGTAACGGCTCTGGCAGCGTAAGTGCGGCTACTCCTGCGGGAGCATCTGTTACTTCTGTTGCAGGGGGTTCGCCCGCAATGTTCAGGCTAGTTGAAACCAGCGGCTTACCCCATGCCTGCATGTATTGCTGCATGTAATCTACTTGAGGTAAACGTACAGAAACCGTATCAAACCCACCCATAAGCAGCTTTGGCGTACTGGCAGATGGCGGTAGTAGCAACGTCGTCGCTATCTGGTCTAGCTGCCAGTAACGCTTGATGGCAGCTTCTGCTGCTGCATCTAAATCTCCACATATTTGAGGTAATGTTTGAAGGTTGGGAACCAGCGTAATCAACCCCTTGTTTTTACTGCGCTGCTTTAGGGCAATGATTTTTTCTAGCGCTTTATCATTAAACGGGTCTGCACAATAGCCATACACACCTTCGGCAGGTGCAATCGCAACCTCACCTGCGTTTAAGGCATCAACAAACGCTTTTAGTTGGCTATCAGACCACATTTTAAAAATTTATCCCTTATACCGCACCCAGTAGAGCCGCATTTTCTGGTAAAGCTCTCGCAACGGTAAAATATTTGCCACTTCGGGCTTTATAACTTCTGTTCCTTTGTGGGTTTCAACTACAATAGCGGCTTTTGTATAGTTGTGACCTTTACAAAAGCTATGATCTAAACTGCGTACATCTGCCCAGTTGACTGCCAAAACCTGAACTCCGCCTTTGGTATACGAAAAACCATTTTCATGCAAGCGCACATTTGTTTCTTCGGCATTATCAAGCTCTCTTTTCTTTTTTAGTACTAATTGCAAAAAGTATACAAATCCAATACTTGCAAACCCTAAAAGAGCTATCATCATAATTAATGGAGGACCAAAACCGCTGGTGCCTTTAAACATTGGGATAAGTACAAATGCAAAAAATGGAATTTCCATAAAAAACACAGCCGTAAACAACCATAACTGAGCTATTACCTTTTGCCCTTTTTCCCTATCCAAAATAAATACCTGCTCTTTTGGTAGTGCTGCCAGCTCTTCTGCCGTTGGCTCTTTAGATGTTTGTTCTTCCCAGTGTTGGTCAATAACATCTACCAGCTCCCGCACAGGTAAAATACTTCCGTGGTTAAAGTCCTTATTTGTACCGTCTCTTAGCTTTAAACGGACATAATGTTGTTTGTTTTTACCCCCTGTTTGATAGTTTTCTATATCAACAATATCGAACCATTTAATCTCAAACTTTTTAGTGCTAAATAAAGGGTGGTACTTAATACCCTCTGCGGTCAATAGAATGTAAGAACTTTGAGGGTATAAAAACTCAACGACGGAAAAAAGTAAAAAACCGAATCCAACCAAAGCAAACACAATGGCGATAATAAGGTTAAAAGGGTCTTGCTCAGCAAATGCCACCCACGCCCAACCCGCTGTACTTGCACCTACTATAGCAACTGTTGCCACCAATGTACGTATAAGTGCCCAACTAGCCTTGGGGGTTAATAGAATTTCTCCTTCTTTTACGTTCAAACCTTTTATACGTTTAGGCCTGTTAAAGCTTCTTTGTCGACGCTCCACTACACTCATTTTCGCTTCTCCTTAAAAAATTGCTGTAGTACCAATTTACACTCTTCTTCTAAAATTC
Organism: Alphaproteobacteria bacterium; assembly: GCA_028817875.1. Classification (GTDB taxonomy): domain Bacteria; phylum Pseudomonadota; class Alphaproteobacteria; order UBA2136; family JAPPOO01; genus JAPPOO01. The sequence goes on from JAPPOO010000081.1 coordinate 42,760, forward strand.
CGCCTATCACCATTGGTTTATGGTGGGCATGGGCCAGCACGCGGGCACCGTTTTCTGTTCCGCCTGATTTTACATCGTATGCCCCAAAGCGGATTTCCTTTACCCGAAACCAACTGAGAGCTTGAGCACACATGGCACATGGCTCTAACGTTATGGCTACGGTGCAATCGGTTAGGTACATATCCCCTTTCTGCTTTGCTGCTTTTTGGCACGCTATAAACTCAGCGTGTGCCGTTGGGTCTTGCCGCATTTCAACTTCATTGTGGGCTGCGGCTAAAATCGTTCCTTCACAATCATACACAACGGCACCTACGGGCACTTCACCCTGCTGCGCCGCCTTTTTAGCTTGCTCTAGTGCCAACTGCATCATTTGCGTATGAATATCTACCATTTTCGTGTTATAGCCTACCTTATGGAAAATAACCAGTCACCAAAGCCCGAACGCATTGCCAAACGTATTGCCGCTGCGGGTGTTTGCTCGCGCCGACAAGCTGAAACCCTTATTGAAGAAGGAAAAGTTAGTGTTAACGGTAAAATAATTACCTCGCCTGCGCTTAATGTCATTCTCGATGACCACGTTGTTGTTCAAGGTAAACCTCTTGATGCCCCCCAACAATCGCGACTTTTTCGCTTCCATAAGCCAAAAGGCTGTTTGTGTACAACAAAAGACCCTGAAGGCCGCCAAACCATTTACGATATTCTGCCGCCTAACCTTCCCCGTGTTGTTAGTATTGGTCGGCTGGATTTTAATAGTGAAGGACTTCTACTGCTTACAACCGATGGTGCCTTGGCTGAAAAATGGATGCGCGGTGACCACGAACGTGTTTACCGTGTGCGTGTTTACGGCCAGCTTACGGATGATTCTCTAGCCCGATTACGTAAAGGGCTCAAAACCAAACATATCTTCTACAAACCTATGAAGATAGAGATGGAACCTACTGAAAAATCAGCAAGAAATTTTTGGTATCGCATCACCTTAACTGAAGGTAAAAACCGAGAAATCCGTAACGCTATTGAAGCTGTTGGTGGGCAGGTTACACGCCTTATCCGTGTTGCTTACGGCCCTGCCGACCTTGGAAGTATCCCCCGTAAAAGCGTTGTGGAAGTTCCGCAAAACCAACTCAAAAAATGGCAAAAAGAGGCGTAGCTATGGCTCACCATACGATGAAGCTTAACCCTACCTCTTTTGATAAAATTGCAGCGGGTACCAAAACCATCGAACTCCGCTTATGGGATAAAAAACGCCAACAGTTTTCTGCGGGCGACACCGTTACTTTTACGCGCTTGCCTGATAAAACTCAGAGCCTAACACGAACGATTGTTAAAATCGTTCACGCTCCTACATTTCAAGAACTTTTACAAAAAGTTAACCCTCTTGATTGTGGCTACCAGCCGCAGGATTTAGACGGTATTGAAAGCGGTCATCATGGAATTTATGACATCTATACGCCTGAAGATGAGAAGAAATATGGCGTTGTAGGGATTTGCCTTAACCATGAGTAAAGAACGTTTCTCCCACATTATTACAGGCCAATGGCGCGGACGGAAAATTCTTCTTCCGCAAGATGATGCCGTGCGTCCTACCCGCAATATGGTGTTACAGGCAGGCTTTAATATGCTTGGCAGTCACACTCATTTTCAAAATAAAACACTGTTAGACTTATGTTGCGGCAGCGGCCAATGGGGTCTGGAAGCTCTCTCCCGCGGCGCAGCGCATGTTACTTTTGTTGATACTGATATTCAAACACTTACTCAAAATTTGGCGGTTTTTGACGTTAATGAACAACAAGCTACTGTTGTTCAGAAACGGCTGGAAACTATTACAAACTCAGTTGAAAACGTTGATATTATCATCGCCGACCCACCGTATGGTTCAGACCTGTATGATGTGATCCTTAGCAACCCCCAATGGGGCAAGACTGAAACACTGTGGTTGATTGAAACAGGCCACCGCTATGACCTCATAATCCCAGAGCATTTCAAATTAATTAAAAATAAGAAATACGGGAAATCAACGCTATGGCTTCTTCAACAAAATTGATGCCTTTCTTGCTCTGGGCTTTGGTGCAAATTCCTTCCTTACGCGCACTTACTAAATATGCGCCCCAGCCTGAGTTTACTGTGCCCGTATTCTTACTGATAACAGCTATTGCAACCTACTGGTTATGGCACCAATGGCCCCGCCCGTGGCTCCAAAAAATTGTTTCTACCCCGTGGCCAACGCTGTTTATGCTGTCTGCTTTTACAACTGCGGCCGCTTTTATTTATCCCCGTGCGGATGCCCTTAGCAAAGTCGGACGCGGCAGCGATGCAGATAATGCTATTATTGATGCTGCCCAAGCCTTTTGGAATGGCTCCCATATGTATAGTGTTGAAACTTACTTCAATAACCCTATTAGCCCGGGGCCGGGGTGGGTTCTTCTGGCTTCTCCGTTGGTACTAGCAGGCGTTTACTGGCTATTGACACCGTTTTTACTTGGGTTAACGGCTCAGGTTTTACGCAAAACAACAGGCAGTTGGCAAGTGCCCAACGCCCTGATGTTAATACTAGGAAGCTCGCTCGCTTGGTGGGAACTTACCGTTGTTGGTGGAGACCTCCCTGCTCTTTCGTGTGCTTTACTGATTTTGGCTGCCCTTACCCATACTATCAAAACGCCAACCCAGCTCATTGTTATTGCATTGCTTATGGGCGTGGTTGCAACCAGCCGTATCGTTTTATTTTACCTGCCCGTTTTGTACGCCCTTATACTTTGGTCAAAAAATCCCCGTTGGGCGGTTACTTACGCTTTAGTTGCAGGAGCCACCTGCCTTGGGCTTCACAGTTTTTTTGCAATGACATCTGCTGGCAGCTACCCCCCTCTTCATTTACTTGGTAAAGGCGGCAGCATTATGCCAACCAAGGCAAAGGTAGCCGCTTTGTTTATTTGTGGCGCGGCTGGTATTGAGATTTTACGGCAAATCTTCCAGCACCGCGTTACTTCCTTTAGCCAGCATGTTTACGTGTTGTGGCTTGGTATTTTTACGCCTCTTAGCCTTGTTGCGCTGGCGGATTTGATTTTCACCCGCAGTGGTGAATTTAATATATGGGAAGGTGCGAACTACCTTTTTCCACCGCTTTTGTGTGGTGTTACACTTATTCTACTCAGGTTGCCCAAACAGATTCGCTAAAAAAGATTCAAACCACGCTTGAGGTGCGGGGAGTTTCTGTTCAGCCAATAGCACATGCTCTTCTACTGTTTCCGGTAGATACACACCATCAGCCCGTTGCTGTTCCCAACCGAATTGATGCCAATCTTCAATAAACTTCGTTGTTATTTCCGGGTGGAACTGCGTCCCGTATACTCGCTCGCCAAATTTAGCAGCCTGTTCACGGTAGATGTCTCCTACCATAAGACCTTTGGCTGTTTGCGGCAACGTGTATGTATCCTGATGCGCCTGAAACACCTCTACACCGTCCAACTGTTGGCCAAATACGTCATCATCTGCCACTTGCTGTACGCGTGTAAACCCAAATACAAAACCAGGGTCTCCTTTTACAACTGTTCCGCCATAAACTTGGGTGAGCATATGGCAGCCAAAGCAAATGCCGTAAACAGGTACATTCTTGGCTAATACTTGCTCAAGCCATTTCATCTCTTGCTGCATCCACGGTAATGTATCGTGCTCGTACATCCCCATGGTGGCTCCCATAATAATAGCTCCTTGAATACTGTTTGGGTCAGGCAAAGTTTCACCCGCCCGTGCATTGCACGTTTGTACCCGCCACCCTTGTTTTTCCAATAGACTTTGGGGCCTTTGAATAGGCGCTCGGTTACTGTGAACAATTAATGGAATATCAACGGGTATTTTCATCCGCATTTATGTAGCAGGTTATCTTCCAAAAAGAAAGAGGCACTACAAACAAGTAGTACCTCTTTCTTTACTGGGTGTTTTTTTTCACACAAGAAGTTCTTCTGCCAAACTTACCGCTCCATTCTCACTTGCACACAAAGAACTTCCGTCTGCAAATGTGATAACGTCACCTTTTAAAATTCCTTCAGGAAGAGAATTTATAAACGGTTGAGATTCCCCTCTAATAAGAGAGAATTCGCCATCACCTAGAATCTCTTGCAATGCCTCTTGTAACAAGGGTGTTGTTTTTTCAGGAGGGGCACAAGTGCCCATACCGCTTGTCTGGCTTTCGATTTTCTCTTTAAATAAAAAAAGTACTCTACTTGCAATTGTTCCTTCTGCCACGGCTCATCTCCTCTAGCAGTTTAAGAGTTTGTAAATTTACTTAGAAAACATGTGGTTATGTATTTACACTATCAGCGGTCGAAGAGCTTTTCAAGGTCAGCTTTACTTAAATTGATATATGTAGGGCGGCCGTGGTTACATTGGGCGGCGTTTGGCGTTGTTTCCATATCTCGCAGCAGCTGGTTCATTTCATCTAAACTCAGGCGCCTATTGGCGCGGATACTGCCATGGCAAGCCATGCGAGATAAAATGGCATCCACCCGTTCCATCAAACTGGCAGATGGTGAAAGCTCATGTAAATCTTCTAAAACATCTTGAAGCAAGTGAGTGGGATTAGCCTTGCTTAATAACATCGGCACTGCGCGCACCGTTACAGCGGTAGGGCCAAAGGCCTCAACTTCCAAACCTAGCTGCGCCAACTGCTCTTCATGTTCCGTCAGCAGGGAAACATCCCGTGCGGCTAGCTCCACAACTTCTGGCACCAATAACGGCTGTGTTTCTATTTGGCTTTGCCTGAACTGCTCTTTAAATTTCTCGTAAACCAACCGTTCGTGGGCGGCGTGTTGGTCTACCAATACCATGCCTTCCGCTGTTTCACTGACAACAAACAAACCGTGCACTTGCGCAACGGCTGTGCCCAAAGGGTAGCTTTCTTCCGCAGGCTGTACGACTTCCTGCGTTGGTTCTTCACCTTTCCATAATTTTTGCGGCGGCATGTTCATTTCGAATGCGATGTTTTGCGCTTGGGCACTATCCTGAACTTGGTAGCTTGGGCGCGGTGCCGAGAAAGAAGAGCGGGCTATACCTCCCGTTTGCGCCTTTTGGATAAGCTGTTGCGTCCCTGTTGTACTCACTTGGGTACTGTTCAAATCTAACGCCCGTCTCACAGCTCCGTGAATAATACTGAATATATCGGCGCCGTTTCTAAAGCGTACTTCTGCCTTAGCAGGGTGTACGTTCACATCCACATTCTCAACAGGAACTTCTAAAAAAAGCACAGCTGCGGGGTGTTTTCCCTTTGCTAGCCTATCGTGGTAAGCCTGCCGCAAAGCTGCTGTTAGCAATTTATCTTGAACAGGGCGCCCATTTACAAAAAGATACTGACGACGACTACTTTTCAAATGAAATGTCGGAAGAGAAACGTAACCACGCAGCGCAATTCCCTCTCGTTCAAAATCAACGGAAACCAAATTCTCAGCCAAACTTTTGCCTAGAACTTCAATAAGACGAGGAAGATTATCTTCTAACAACTGTCCACTGCTTCGGCTAATTGCAAAACGTTGTGCGCCATCCACGGTCAGTTCAAATGCAACATCTGGGTGAGCCAGTGCCTGCCGCAGAACAACTTCCTCCACCTGCCTTATTTCTGTGCGGTCTGTTTTAAGGAATTTCTGCCGCGCAGGCGTGTTATAGAACAAATTTTTTACGTCAATGATTGTTCCTTTACTCAAAGCTGCTGGCGTAACCACACTTTTTTCATCAATTTGCCACGCCGTTTCCTCTTTTTTGGCTCGACTTGTTAAAGCAAAACGAGATACGGAAGCGATGGAAGGCAAGGCCTCACCACGAAAACCTAGGGTATGGATAGCAAACAGGTCTTCTGTTTTTTGGATTTTGGATGTTGCGTGCCGCGTCAACGCCAAAGCCAGTTCAGCCTTGGGAATTCCGCAGCCATCATCCTGCACGCGGATACGTTCCAACCCTGCTCTATCCAATGTTACTTGAATACGCGTAGCACCTGCGTCTAATGCATTCTCAACTAACTCTTTCACAACGCTGGCAGGGCGCTCTACAACTTCCCCTGCAGCTATTTGGTTTGCTAGGTCATCAGGTAGTAATTTTATTGGCATAAAGGCTAGTTTAATGACCTAACGCAGTTTAGCCAAGGCCTCTAGTGTGCACTTTTTACTTTCCTCTACCGCTGGCTGGTCAAACGGGTCAATCTTCCATACACAGGCGGTTAATACTGTTTCTAACATAAAGTGCATCAAAATAGCCCCTATGTTTTCCGCTTTTAGTTTTGGCAGTATCAGGGTACGCACAGGTTGATTGCGGTCTATCAACGCTTGCAACGTACCTTCCGCCATTGCCTGCTGCAATGCACCCGGCGTAACGCCTGATAAATCCTTCTTAAACTCTTGCTCCGGTACAGGCTTGCCCCAGCCATTGCTTTCAGGAACCACAAGGGTAAATAGCTTATCTTGCGGCCCAGCTAAAAAAAGCTGCTGAATACTATGCTGACTACACGGCCCTACCGCCCCTAGCGGTGTTGTACCTTTTCCTTCTTTACCAAGGCTTTCTGCCCATAGCTGCTCAAACCATGCTGGTAAAAAACGAAGCCTTTCCCCATAGTTATAAAGCACATTAATGTTTTTACCTTGCTCAGCAGCTATAGCATTTAGTGCTGCACCTTGTGCTGGTGCACATGTTGTTGGGTTTGCACTAAAGTCGTCTACCACACTCTGCATTCCTTTATGAAATGCCTTAATATCTAGCCCTTTAAGCAATGCAGGTAGCGTCCCTGTATCGCCCATAATAGAGTAACGCCCACCTAGTTGAGGGTGGTGCGGCAAAATAGGAATATCATGTGCTGTCGCGTAATCATACAACGCAGAAGTTTTAGGTTCAGTCACTGCTAATAGGTGATTTTTGAGAGGTAGTCCCACCTCTTCCCAAGCCCGCGCTAATAGGAATAGCTGGCTTAGAGTCTCAGCCGTACCACCAGACTTACTAATGGCAATCATCCCAGTTTTTTCTAAAGGAAGCTCCTTCGCTAAGGTTTCCAAGGCACATGGTGATAAGTAATCGATAAAATGTAGATGGGGTGGTTTTAGCCCCGTTGCGTCTGCGTAGTGGTTTATTAATTTGCCGCCTAGGCTTGATCCCCCCATCCCCAAGAAGACAACGTGTTCAAACTTATCCGCCCATCCCTCTACAGCATTGGCTGTTGCTTCAGGTAGGCTCAGTGCACTGTTAAATGCTGGTAATTCATTCGCTTTGATGCGTTCAACAAAGGCTTCTATCCGCCCTTTTGCATTACCGATTTTTTGGGCAATATCTACTTCCGAGCTATTTAAAACAGCCAGTGCAGATTGAATATTTTGTGTGTACAAACTCATAAGCGGAGCATACTACAATCCCCTCTCTATACAACTAGAAAATCCCTAAAATGCGGTTAATGAATTGTTTCGTCGTCAGATAACTCTGGCCCTGGCATGGCAAAGTAGAAGCCCTGTCCATACTCAATGCCCATTGCTTTTAATTTGTCAGCAGTTTCGCCGTGCTCTACCATTTCTGCTACGGTTTTAATTTTTTTCTGCTTAGCAACATCATGCAAAGCACGTACAAATGCATCATCTTCATTACTAATATGTAAGTTGCGCACAAAACTACCGTCAATCTTGATAAAATCTAAATCCATATGGCGGATGTAGTTGAAAGATGAGTAGCCGACACCGCAGTCATCCAACGCAAAGCCTGCCCCTGCTTGGCGCATTTTCGCCATAAATCGACGTACTTGTGCCATATCTCTTAGCAATGCCGTTTCTGTAATTTCAAAAACTAGCGCACCACGCGGCAAACTACTCTTCTCTAGTTTTTCGGAAACTCTTTCAAAAAAACGTTCACTATCAAAGGTTTTAGCTGAAATATTAACGGACAGGTGCACATCCCGCCCCGATTTATGCCATTCCTCCAACATACCAATAGCACGGGTCGCAACAATTTCATCAATCTGACTAATGAGGCCGTAGTCTTCCGCAGCTTCAATAAAGTTTATAGGTACAACCAATTCATCGTTCTGGTCCAGCATTCGCACCAAAACTTCGTAAAATTGCTTATGCCCTTCATCATTGAGCGGTACAATTGGCTGATAATATAAAACCAAGCGTTCTTGCTCGTTATCTAAACACTTAGAAAGAAAATCCATCCATTCTAAATTATTAGACTTAGCCTTATTTTCTTCATTTTCTTCCTTGTAGTATTCAGTCCGGTTACGCCCTTTTTCTTTTGCTTCAGCAATTGTCCTAGTTACACGAGAAAAAAGTTCGTCAGCTGTTTTTCCTTGTTCCGGAAAACGTATAATGCCGCAACTTACATTAAAGCTAAGACTACCTTCTTCTAACTGTAAAGGCCTGTCATGCAGTGCCTCTAAAATACGACTTACTCTAAATTCCGTATCTGCCTCAGGTACATCCGGCATCACAATCGCAAATTCATCTCCTGCGGCACGGGCTACCAAGTCCCCTGTACGCAAATTATCTTGCATAACTTGCGCCATATGAACAAGCAACTTATCACCCACTTCATGCCCGTGAGTCTCATTAATATAAGCAAAGTGATCAATGTCTAAAATAATTACCAATCCTGTCCTATCATCTCGCTTTGCCTGTCGGACAATTCGCCCTAATTCATCAAAAAAGCGGTTCCGATTATATAGCCCCGTCACAACATCATTATTAGCCAAATAGTACATTTTATCGGTAGATGTTTTCTGCTGAGAAATATCTCGCGCAACCCCTCTAAAACCTACAACTTTATTTGTTTCATCATAGACCGGCACCCCGGAAACAGCCCAACACATACGGGTTCCATAGGCATCATAACTCCAGTAATCACGCTCTTGGAACGGCTGAGGGTTACGTAATAACTCTGCAAAATCATCTTCTATACGCACTTTTTCTTCGGGCAGAAAACACTGTACGAAAGAACCACCAACTTCTGCCCCTTGAGCAGGACGTTTACGACTAGAAGAAACTAAAATATTTAAATCACGGTCAACTTCCCACAACCAATCAGCAAACTGGTCTGCTACATCTTTAAAACGTTGCTCTGCTGTTTGATGCAAAACTTCTAGATGGTTATGTGTTTGCTGAAGTACAAAATGATCTTGTACGGTTTGCGCCATATCACTCAACAAAGAGGCATTTAAGTCTGAAAACGGTAAGAAATGGGATATTCCTATTTCACGACAACTTACTACAACATCGCGGTTATCCGTCACCACTAAAATGGGGCATCCTACTGCAGCCTTTTCACCTCCTTGAGTTATGAGCTCTATCCACTCATCGGATATATGCTCCAGATGCATAAGCCATAGCCCGCAGAGCTGGTTAGCATTTTCAGCATTCTCAAAATATTCTGTTACTTGCTCTAAAGACTCAGCCTCTATAACTGGAGACACGGAAAGAGGACCGCCTGCGGCCCTTAAAAACGTCTGCAACCTCCCTACCTGAGAGCTCGGTGACGAGATCAGCACAGGCTGACCCTGTAGTATTTTCCCTTCACCCTCCATACAAACTTATGTCTTTCACCCTTATTTTTATCGGTTTTCTCTGACATTCAGCCACTTTTTCGCCTATTACCATACTGTTTTTCTCTATTTATATAAACTTTTGTTTTTTCATTTCAGCAGCTTCCCGCCTGCCCCTATGGCTTTAATGTCAATACCTGCCTCTTTATTAGGCCATTCAACCTCCCGCTTATAAAACAGAACACTTCTGGCACGCTTCATGCATCTAAAACCGCAAAGGAGATTAGTAACGTATGACAAACCTCGCATCGGCCCTCAGGATTGCCATTGGTGGCATCCAAAGTTCCCAAATTGGGTTGGGTACGGTTGCGCACAATATTGCGAATGCGGATACTGAAGGCTACCACCGCCAAACTGTACAATATGGCTCAGTTTCTTACGATGGATTTGGAAGTGGTGTTCAACTTAATGCTATTTTACGACAAGTTGATAGCTTTTTACAGGAACGCGTTACAGACCAAATCTCTGCCGAAGGCTATACTTCTGAATATCTTAGCTCTATGCAGGATATTGAAACAATTTTTGGCGACCCAACCGACCAAGGCGAAGCAAGTTTAGACAAACTTTTCAATAAGTTATTTACTGAAGTTAGTAACTTAGCTAACAACCCTGATTCCAGTGCCCAGAAAAACAGTACCGTACAGCAAGCTGTTTTACTTGTTGATACTTTACGCAATATGAATAGCGATTTAGATAC
>JAPPOO010000041.1 GCA_028817875.1 Alphaproteobacteria bacterium
CCTCAAAATCAGTGATAAATGAGGGTGAATAAGGAATAGAGCGGTATTAAAAAGTAATATTTGAGGTCAAAAAAATGTAAATTTTGGTGCAAAAAGAGTAAAAAATGTCAAATTTTCGTGATTTTTTGACATTTCCTACCATTTTTTTTGTATACAGTGCAGCATCGGGCGCGGGGTGGTGATAGCGGTAAGAATGGCGGAAAATTTGTGCGGAAGAAGTGGGACATACACGGCGTAGCTTGCTCTGTTCAAAGAAGTAAAACAATTTATCCGATTTTTTGATAGTCATTTGCTGGCAAAGCCAGCAAATGACTACTGGGGAAACCCCAGCCCCTACAACAACCAAATGCTTCTCGCATTTGGGATGTTGGGAACCGTTAAAATACCTACACTATGACTGTTTTAGCTTACTTTTTCAGCAAAACAGCCACTTACATGAAGTGGCCGGAGGTTCAGAACCGTAGTCAATGAGAACGGCCAGTGCTTTTGGGCATAGCCTTGGACATAACACCGCCTCCGGCTATAACCGAAAGCAGCTTTTTTGACAGTGTTGCTATCACTGCATCGACTAGAGGTTCTGACGCCCCACATTTGCAACTCACAAATGCAGGAACACTGTAGCATAGGGGGATGGGGTTGGGTATTGTTTCTTGCTAGAGATATTGTTTACTAATAAGTGTTATTCTCATGCAGCTTTGCTTTGTTGTATTGCCCAACGGGGGAAAGGGTCGGGCAGGGTTTGCCAAGCTGTTGGGCCTTGTTCAATTTCTTCGTCTGTTAGTAGGCAGGCATCAAGTTGGCGGCGTAGGTTATTTTCATCATAATCAATACCGATGAAAACGATTTCTTGCGTGCGGTCGCCGTATTTTTTATCCCAACGGTTTGCCATCATTTCTAACCAAGATGGCTCCCGTGGCCAGTCTTCTTTAGGAATGTCAACCCACCATTTTCCAATACCTTGGGTTTTTACCTGTGGCCCAGCTTGTGCTAGTTCGCCAACGTAGTCAGCGCGTGAAGCCAACCAAAAAAAGCCTTTGGCGCGTACAATACCTTGCCAGCTAGATTGCACAAATTGTTGGAAACGGGTGGGGTGAAAAGGGCGTTTGTCTCGGTAGACAAAGCTTTTAATGCCGTATTCTTCGGTTTCTGGCACGTGGTCTTCAAAGTTGTAAAGCTCCTTAGCCCATAAAGGGTGCTCTTGCGCTTTTGTGAAGTCAAACTTGCCCGTATTGATAATTTTGCCCATGGGTACTTTGGCGTAGTCAGTTTCAATGATTTCAGCATCTGCATTAAGGCTGCGTACAAGCTTTTTGACGATGTTCAGCTGTTCTGGCGTGACATCGCTTACTTTGTTGACAATAACCACATCGGCGAATTCCACTTGCTCTACCATCAGGTCAATAATTGTGCGCTCGTCCTCTTCTCCTAAAGATTCATCACGGTTACGTAAAAAATCGGTAGAGCTGTATTCTTGAAGCATGTTTACGGCATCTACGACAGTGACCATGGTGTCTAGCTTGGCGACATCGCTCAGGCTGTTTCCACGTTCATCGCGGAAATCAAATGTAGCGGCTACGGGGAGTGGCTCTGCGATGCCTGTGGATTCAATGACTAGGTAGTCGTACTTACCTGTGTCAGCTAGTTGGCGTACTTCTTTAAGTAAGTCATCACGTAGGGTGCAGCAAATACAGCCGTTAGACAGCTCTACGAGCTTTTCCTCTTGCTGAGACAGGTTGCCGCCGCCACGCTCTACCAGCTCGGCGTCAATATTGACGCTGCTCATATCATTAACGATGACAGCAACTTTTAAGCCTTCACGATTATGTAAAATATGGTTGAGGAGCGTTGTTTTTCCTGACCCTAAAAATCCAGATAAAACGGTGACGGGCAGTTTTTTAGGCACGCTGTAAGTTCCTTTGTTTTGCTGTTATGTTAAAAATTAACAGTATTTAATGTTAATTTTTAACACTTGATTGTCAACCAAAAAATTATTTGTGTACTGGGTATAGAGAGGTAAAGGTAGGTATTGTTTTTGCTTGTTTAGGGGCAAGGTTATGGTATGTATAGCGTATGACACCTGAACAGAGAACATCGATTGAGAACATACAGCAGGCTTTAGACTTGCTGGGGAGGCATCTTTGACGTTGAGAGCCTTCAACGCCGTGTGGTTGAGCTAACGGCAGAAACTGAAAAACCCGATTTGTGGGATGACCCTGAGGCGGCTAAGCAGGTGATGCAAGAAAAAAGCCGTGCCGAAGGGAAGTTAGAGTCTTTTCAGGGCGTGGTGACGTGTTTAGAGGACGTGAGGACTCTGTTTGAGTTGGCAGAAGAAGCTGGAGATGCAGAAACTGAAAAAGAGGCAGGGCGCGAGCTTGCGAAGCTTGAGACTCAGGTTGCTAAGTTAGAAACGGCGTGTTTGCTTTCGGGCGAAGCTGACGGCAATGATGCTTACGTGGAGATTCACCCCGGTGCAGGTGGGACGGAATCTCAGGATTGGGCGCAAATGTTGCTACGGATGTATGGCCGTTGGGCGGAGCAGCAAGGTTTTAAGATAACGGTTGTTGAAGAAAACCGTGGGGATGAAGCGGGGATAAAATCTGCCACATTAAAATTTGCAGGTGAAAACGCTTACGGCTTAGCTAGAACGGAAACAGGGGTTCACCGTTTGGTACGGATTTCTCCGTTTGATTCACAGAACAGGCGGCATACATCTTTTGCTTCAGTTTTTGTGTACCCTGAAGTAGATGACAGCATTGATATTGAGATTAACCCTGCCGATTTGCGGGTAGATACGTATCGAGCCTCTGGCGCAGGGGGGCAACACGTGAACACGACGGATTCAGCCGTGCGGATTACGCATATTCCTACCAATATTGTTGCGGCTTGCCAGCAAGACCGCTCTCAGCATCGGAACCGTGAAATCGCCATGAATATGTTGAAATCTCGGTTGTATGAGCATGAACTCAGGCAAAAAGAGGCCGAACGGCAAAAGCAGGAAGACAGCAAAACGGACATCGGCTGGGGGCATCAGATACGCTCTTACGTGTTGCATCCTTACCAGATGGTAAAGGATTTACGCACCAATGTTGAGACAAGTGATACCCAAGGCGTGTTAGATGGAAACTTGGATGCTTTTATTCAGGCTGCTTTGGCGTATAAACCTGAATAGATATCCCCAAAACAACAAAAAAACTGTACTCTTAAAAACGTGAAAGCAGCATTAGGCTTCTGTTGGAAATGGCACTGTCGGTTATTACGGTGGTGCATTTTGCTATGCATGGTTTTAGGGGCTGTTATTGGTGGCGGTATGGCATGGCTTAACTACAAGCCTGTTTCCCTTAAATGGGTTTTGCCGTATGTGCAGGAGTATACATCCCCCTACGGCATTACGTTGGATGCACAAGAAATAACCCTTGGATTTAACCGACGTTTTACGCTTATTTTTGACGGCGCAAAGCTAAAAGACAGAGACGGACGTACGCGCGCCAAGGTTAGCAGAGCTGAAATTTCTTTTGCGAACCGCCGTATTTTACTGGGACAGTTTTCTCCAAAACATGCGGTGGTGGAAGGGGCTGTTGTTCATTTAGATGTACGGCAGGAAGGCTTGTTTTTAGGAGAGTTTCCCCTTGGTGTAGAGGGTGATGGTAAGGGTATTGTAGAGCAGTTGAACGATTGGGAAAATATCCCAGGTGCTTATGATGTTCGTACCGTCAGCCTTAAAAACAGCCATGTGCTGCTGAGAGATAAGCGGACTCAGATTACATGGCTTGTGCAGGATATCGGGGCGAATTTTTCCCGCTACCCTCATGATGGTGAGCGTGTAGCGGTAACGGGGAAAGTACGGCAAAAGCAAGTTATAACGCCCATGCCGTTTTTGTTGAGTGGGCAACATGGCGCGCAAAGCCCATGGTTAGAAGTTTCCGTCAAATTTGAAAATTCTGATACGGATTTTGTGAAGCCGTATATTCCACCTGCCTTGCAGGAAATTTTAAAAACCCGTGGTCAGGTAGAAATTGGCACACGGCTTGGTGTTCAAAACAAATTGGAAGACCCTTATTTTGTATTGAGGCTGGGTGAGACACGGTTGTTTCCGGAAGAAGCTTATACGCACCCCCTTGAGTTTAAGCGTTTAACCTTGCGAGGGCGGTATGAAGCCCCTGCGGATACCTTGTGGATTCAGGAACTTAATTTAGTAGATAAGTCTGATATCACGTTAGATATCAGCGGAAAAATAGAAGAGTTAGAAGGAACACCTCGGCTTGACTTAACTGCTAAAGGGGATATCAACCGTTTAGAACAGCTGAAATACTATCTGCCCGATAAAGTGATTGATAAGACCGTATCTTGGATGGATAAAGCGTTGAGTGATGTTCAGATGGATAACTTTGTGCTGACTTACAAAGGGCGGCCTACCGATATGCCTCACTGTATGAAAACATGCGGCATTACGGCTCAGGCTGATATCACGAGTGGAAATATTCGCTTTTTTGATGATGCTGAGCCTGCAACAAAAGTTCAGGGAACCTTTTTACTAAAAGAAGACTACATTAATGTTGCAGCAACTCAGGCAGAGTGGGTGGGGCAGAAGGGTAAAGAAGTTTCGATTACTTTAGCAGGGTTGTTTGCACCGGGGGATAGCTATTTGTATATAGAGGGAGGAGTGGAGGGAAGGTTAGACTTACTTCTTGCAGGCCTTAAAGATGGTGTCGGTTTAGAAGATATTCCTGCTGCACAGGGACAACAAAAAGGAACTTTTTATGTTTCTATGCCGTTGTATGAAGGTGATAAAGAAACACTGCTTTCTGATATTCGTATTGATGTAGATAGCGATATTTCTAGCTTGCGTATGCCGATAGATGCGTTGGGAGGAGAGGTGCTTACTGCGCCTAGGGCAGACCTTGTTATCAAAAACAAAAAGTTAAATTTTAAAGCAGAGGGGCAGTTTTTTGATACGCCGCTAACAGTAGACTGGAAGAGTCACTTAGAGAAACCCGATACAAGCGCGCATTTAAAAGTATCAGGGCGAGTACCGTCGGCCGTTTTGTCCACCCATATAAAAAGTTATGCAGATGGATTAGAGGGCGAAGCTGATATTAAAGCCGATATCCGTCAAATCAATGCTCAAAAATATACTGTGAGTGTGCAACATGACCTATCAGATTTGGCATTAGCGGTTCCCAAGCTTAATTGGCGTAAAAAGAAAGGCACAGCTCTTTCAGGGGAAATGCAGGGGCAAATTTTGCTTTCCGGTAAAAAGTCTGAAGTGAATATGGATATGTTGTCTCTTACCGGTGATCAAGTTGAAATTGCTGGAAGCATATACGTCGATAAAAACAAGGCCGTTACGGCGCAGTTTACCCCGTTTAAACTGGGGGAACAGGATATGGCAATTCAGTGGAAGCCCGGAGAAATTGAGCTTGTGGGAAACCGACTGGATGCCCGTGGTATTAACATACTCGCCAAGCAAGAAGATGTATTGCCGGAGGAACTGAATGTTCGGCTAGCTTTAGAGAACGTTTTACTTAAGCATGGCTCATTACAAAGACTGAATGTACAAGCTAAGCGTTTAAATAGTACGTGGCAGCAAGCTGATATTGAAGGTTTAACTGAGCAGTATCCTTTCAGTTTGAACCTTATGCCATTAGAAGGTGAGCGACAGATTAAGGTAAAGGCGCAGGATACAGGTAAACTATTATCTACATTGGCAGATTTTCGTCAAATTAGAGATGGTGCTTTAGAAGGTCATTTGAAATTACATGAAAATGAGGAAGGAGAGACGGTTGGGCATGGCTTTATTTCTGTGCACAAGACAAGGCTTGTGAATGTTCCTGTGATGGCACAGCTATTGGCATTGCTTTCTCTTGAACCTTTAATGAACTCTAGCAGTGGTATTAGTTTTCATGAAGTTAACATACCTTTAAAAGTTGAGCCGGGTGCTGTGCATATTCCTAAAGCTGAGTTTAAAGGAGTGAGTATGGATATGCAGTTAGATGGTTATTATAGCTTTGATTCTCAAGTTAATTTTAATGGGCGGTTAATACCTGCCGTCGGGTTGAACAAGACCATTGCGCACATACCTTTAGTGGGGACGTTGCTCTCGGGTTCTCAGGATGGTGTGGTTGTTGCTGATTTTAAAATTAAAGGGTTAGCGGAAGATCCTAAAGTATCGGCTAAACCTTTCTCGTTAATTACGCCGGGGCTTCTTAAAGATATTTTCGGAGGTATTTTTGGGAAGGATTAGGCAAATTTATATGTGTTCCGCTACCTCTGCGTTGCTTTTGTTAAGCGGGTGTACGGAGGCGACGGAGCAAGAGGCTCAGCTTGTGTTAAAGGGCGAAGGTAAGCAAATTGTGATTGGTATTGATATTGCGGATGAACCTGAAGAGCGCGAGAAAGGCTTAATGGGGCGCACAGATTTACAGCAAGGTGAAGGCATGTTGTTTACGTGGCAAGAACCTGTGGAAGTTCAGATGTGGATGAAAGATACGTCCTTGAGCTTGGATATGCTGTTTGTGCGGGATGGTGAAGTGTTGGGGGTTATTAGCCATACAACGCCGTATAGTGAAAAGCTGCTAGGTATAGGGCAGCCTATTGATGCTGTGCTAGAGGTATTGGCTGGCGAAGCCGAGCGGTTGGGGATTCGCACGGGTTGGCAGATAGAGTTAAAAAACTAGCGATTAGTTGCTTGGGTTTTCCAAAGCTTTTTTAAAGTCATCTACATTTGGGAACTGAGGGAGAATTTGAGGCTTCCCGCTTGGTTTTTGTACAATATATAGCGGCACTCCATGGCGGTTGTAAGACGCAAGCAATTCAGTGATTTCCGTGTTTTGGTGCGTCCAATCCGCTTGCAGTAAGGCAACGTTATGTTGCTTAGCAAGGTCTAAAAATTCCTGAGAAGCAAGAACAGTTGCCTCTGTAACTTTGCAGGTAATGCACCAGTCGGCAGTGACATCTAAAATAACAGGCTGGTTGTTTGCAAGAGCTTTTTCAAAGGCGGAAACAGACCAAGGTTGCCATATGGTGTTGTGGTTGCTTGTGGGTCTGATATACCACGAAAAAATAATCAGAGACGCTGCAATGAATATGGTGAAGGTGCTTCTCCAACGGCGTTGAAGCAGGCGCGGGAACGCTGCTTTTAAAATAATAAAAGCGGTGGCAACAGCGCCTACTTCAAAAATAAATGCAGGTAGATCGGAGAGGCGTTTTAACAGCCATAGTAACCAAAGTGTTGTGCCAAAGATGGGGAGGCCGACAAAAAATTTAAAGGTTACCATCCATAAACCCGGTTGCGGGAGCCAGCGGGTAAGAGGTGGAAATAAGCTAAACACAAGGAATGGTAGAGCAAGGCCTATACCCATGGCGGTGAAGATAGCAAGGGTTTCCACGGTGTATGACGTAAGGGCGAAGGTGGTAGCTGCTCCCATAAAAGGAACTGTGCACGGCGTGGCAACTAAGGTTACAAGGGCGCCGCTGAAAAAAGCACTGCGGAGGTTTGCTTGGTTGGCGAGTTTTTGTTCGGTATTGCCGAACAAAGACGGAAGGCGGAAAACATCATAAAAACTAAGTGTTACCAACGCCATAGCAAGGGTGAGGAAGGCAACAAAAGCAGGGGACTGAAACTGAAACCCCCAGCCCAATTGTTGGCCGCTGTAGCGTAAGGCAAGCAAAGTACCACCTAATGCCCAAAAACTACCGATGGTTCCCAGTGTGTAGGCCAGTGCCAACGGGGCTGTTTTGCCATGTGCTTGTTTTATTAAACTAAAAACTTTAAGAGCGAGAACAGGCAACACGCAAGGCATAAGGTTCAAAATAAGGCCTGCTAAAAAGGCGAGGGCAATAGCCAGCCATAGGGTTAAGTTCGGCTGGTCTTTTTGGAATGGCGTTGCTTGTAGTACACCACTGACGGAAATGTCCTCAATAGCGTAAGCTTCTTCTTCATTCACCCACAACAAGCCCGAAAGCTGGTTAGGCGCGGCGTCTGACCATGTATCTTTTTTGATTGTGAGCGTTGTTTGTGTGCGGGTGGGTTGTTCTAAATCTTCAATCCAACCATCTTTTTCAGGCAGAAAGCGCACAGGCTTGATATGAGGCGGGAATACAATTTGGTAATGGGTATCATTCGCCAGTAATTTAATATGTTCTATAGGTGCTGGTTTAGGCAGTGTTGTTTCAAAATACCTTGTTACTTGCGGGTTAGGCTGAGCTTGCGAGCCTGTTAAAACATCCGTTTGCAAGGAGGCTTGGCCGGGGAGGCAAACATCCTTACACATGAGGAAGGCGACATCAGCTTTGATGGTGATAGTTTCATTCAAAGGTAAATCAGCAGGTGCTGCCACCGTTGTAATAAGGTTAATGGGTTTTTCATAACCGTAGCTCATCACCGGTGGTGTGGGGATGGGGTGCGGTATGGGCCATGTAGGTGGACTTGTTTGAAACCCTTGGGGCAGGTGCCATGTTATTTCAGCAGGCAAACCTGTATCGCCGGGGTTTTTCCAATACACATGCCAGCCTTCGTCCATATTTAAGTGCCAACTGATTTGAAAAGTTTGATTTGGTTGGATAACTACGTGGCTGCTGACTAGTTGTGTTTCCACGGCTTCAACCCGTACAGAGAAGGCATTTGCGTAAGAACCTACAAACAAAGCCAACAAAATAAATAG
This sequence comes from Alphaproteobacteria bacterium, assembly GCA_028817875.1. GTDB lineage: Bacteria > Pseudomonadota > Alphaproteobacteria > UBA2136 > JAPPOO01 > JAPPOO01. The sequence goes on from JAPPOO010000041.1 coordinate 8,661, forward strand.
AGAACGTGCATAGTAATTAAACATTAAGTATGATGTTGGCGTTAAATAGAAATAACAGCAAGTAAAAATGGAGTCCCCCTTGTGCGTTTTATCGCCACTTATATCCTTCTGATCTTAATTGTTTTGTTGTTTACCTTTCTTCTGTTGGTTGGTTTAACAGAAGCGTTTTTGTATTTTCCGTTGGCGGATATGCACCAAATTCAGTTGAATTTTCAAGAGTTCCAGACTGCGCGAGGGAAAAGTTTTTCTGATATTTCAGGGAAGTTGAGCTTTTATTTATACGCTTTTCAGCATGTATGGGTACTGTGGATGGTACCGCTTATGGGTGGGCTTGTATTTTGGATTTCGGGCAGCTACGTGCGCCAAAGTGGTGAAAAGAAGTTGCTGGAGCATGTGTATTTTTTAGAAACAAGTTTGGAGCGTGTCACGCAGTTTGAGCAAAAATCTCGAGCTGAGCTTGAAAACTACCGCGAGCATTTATTCCATGTGTACGAAAAAGCGACAGAAGGCTTTATTTTTATTGGTGAAGAAGAGACCGTTCAGCATCTAAATATGGCGGCTGTTCAAATGTTGACCCGTTGGCACAATCAGCAAGAGCAGTTTATTAATCGCCTTGCGAAAGATATTATCCCTGCTTATGAACAAAGCGGTTTATATGCTCATGTTAAAAATGCTTTGTTTAAGGGAGAGGCTTGGAGCGGAGAAATAGAATTATTATCTGCTAAAGCGTGGGTTGATGTTAAAATTTTCCTTGTGGAAAACAGTGTTGCATTGGTGGTGAAAGAGACGACTCATGTGCATGTAGAGCAAGGGGAAGTTCAACTAAGTACAAATTTATTAAGCCAATTAATGACAGGCTCCCCCAATGCATTAGCTGTGTTGGATAGAAACTTTAAATTTACTCAGGTGTCTCAAGGGTGGGCTCAGTTGTTTAATATTGATGCAGAAAGCGTGCTTGGTCAGGTTTATGAGCAAGTGCTGCCCAACTTTCCCGATGACTGGCCGGAACTGAAAGAACAGATTCTCGCTGGAAAATTTATTCAGCGAGACGAAGTCAATGCTACCCTTAATGGTGAAGATGTTTGGCTACAACTTAAAATCCAACCGTGGCGAACAGATGAAAATATGGTTGGTGGGTACATGCTGTTTGTTCGGAATATCACCAGCACCAAATTGGCCAACCAACGTTTGCGCCAGTTAGAAGAACAAGAGAACAAGCTTGCTTATAATGATTTGTTGACAGGGCTGCCAAATCGCCAACTATTTTACGACCGTTTGAGTATGTCCCTAGCCATGGCTTACCGCCAGCTTAACAAAGTAGGGCTGATGTTTTTGGACTTGGATGGGTTTAAATCCATTAACGATACATTGGGCCATGAAGCAGGGGATATGTTGCTACAGGCTGTGGCCGAACGTTTGAAGAAGTGCGTGAGAGAAGTAGATACTGTTGCGCGGTTGGGAGGTGACGAATTTACAGTGATTGCCAACGTGCAGGGGCCGGACGACTGCGCGAGAATTGCAGAAAAAATCATTGCTTCTATCAATGAGCCATTTGAATTGGGTGACCATAAAGATGTTCGGATTGGTACAAGTATCGGTATCAGTTTATACCCACAGGATGGCGACGCCGCGAATGAGTTGATTCGTAAGTCGGATGTTGCTATGTATGTCTCCAAGAAGGGTGGGAAGAACCAATATCACTTCTACGACCCTGCTATGGAAGAGACGAAAGAAGATACCGGAAACGATGACGCGTAAAATTGCCTTTCAAGGGGCGCTGGGTGCTTATACCCATATGGTGGTGAGGAAGCTTTTTCCTGAAGATTCAGTTGTAGAGTGTACAACATTTGAGGATACGTTTTGTGCTGTAGAAGACGGCAAAGCCGATTATGCGGTGATTCCGTTTGAGAACTCCACGGCGGGCCGCGTGCCTAGTTGTCACCAGCTTTTCTCCCATACGCAGTTGCATGTAATTCAAGAATATTACATGCCCATCCACCACTGTTTGTTGGCATTGTCTGGGGTAAAGATAGAAAATATCAAGCAGGCTTACGGGCACCCGCATGCCATTCCTCAGTGTGCTCAAACCCTGAAAAAGCTAGGCATTACAGGTGTTGAATGTACGGACACAGGTGTTGGCGCAGCCATGGTGGCGGATAGCCAGTTGCAGGATACGGCAGCCATCGCATCGGAGCTGGCGGCAGAGCTCTACGGTTTGGATATTTTGCAAAAAAATTTACAAGATGTAGACGGTAACACAACGCGTTTTTTGGTGTTGTCGCCTGAGCCGGGGCTGCCGAGTGTTTCAGTACCTTGTAAAACGGTGTTGTTTTTTCAGGTACGGAGTATTCCCGCTGCCCTATACAAAGCATTGGGCGGTTTTGCGACAAATGGCGTTAACTTAACTAAACTGGATAGCTATCTAGAAGGTAATACGTTTAAAATTGCTCGATTTTTTGCTGAAATTGAAGGGCATGTGGATGATCCTGCTGTTCAACGGGCGTTGGAGGAGCTACGCTTTTTCTCGGAAGAAGTACGGATTTTAGGGACATATGAGCGCCAAGACCCAATCGCTGATAAATAATTTCAGCAAGGGGTTGAAAATATAAAATAGGTATTCCATGTTGGTGGGGCAGAGCACAGATATTTATGCGTGGCGGCATTTTTTGTGCGGAAAAGATTGACAGGGTTGCATACATGAATGAGAATAGTATGCAAGAAGCCAAAGAGAAAGGACTAAGTACCATGGATATAACAGCAAAACGCGCAGCAGTTTTAGCAAGCATGCAGTTTCCTACTGAATCTGTAGGGCGTATCGACAGTGCGGAAATTCGTTTGGAGGAGCAAGCTCCTGTAGAAATGCGTGATGGCGAGCCTTTCTTTGGTGGTTACATGATGGACGACATGTTGGAAGACATGGGTGTAAATCAGGTAGAAGAAGCGACAACAACGGTTTCTGTGAAAGACCTGAGCTAGTCCGCGCGATTATTTCATTTAAAAAGTAAAGGAGGCTGTTGGCCTCCTTTCTTTTTTGGCGTACAAATGAGGGTATGAAATTCAGCAAACAAAAACAAAGCGGGTGGGGGCAGGTTTATACGGTAGAAGCCAATGTCTGGCGCCCTGAACGCAGTAAGGATATTTCTCAAGCGTTGGCACAAAAGGATGGTGCTGTGATTGCTCAAGGGTTAGCACGAAGCTACGGGGATGCCTCGTTGCAGCCGAACGGTATGTTCAGTACCAAACGGTTGAACAAGCTTTTAGCGTTTGACGAAAAAACAGGTGAATTGACAGCTCAGGCAGGGGTAACGATTTCCGAGATTTTGGCGATATTTCTTCACCGCGGGTGGATGCCTGCCGTCATGCCCGGCACACGCTTTGTGACGCTAGGGGGCTGCGTTGCTTCTGATGTCCATGGGAAAGATTGTGCCAACGGTAGTTTTGGCCGTTGGGTGACCAAGTTGGTAATTCATACAGCGCAGGAGGGGCGTGTGGTGTGCAGCCCTACGGAACGGGAAGATTTGTTTAAAGCAACCATCGGCGGTATGGGGCTAACGGGCATTATCGAAGAAGTGACGGTCAAACTTCAACCCGTTAAAAGTAGTGCGGTGGATGTACAGTGTTTGATGTTCAAAAATGTGCAGGAAGGCATCCGCCTGTTTAGAGAGCACAAAGGCAAGCAAACGTATATGGCGGCGTGGATTGACGGCACTGCCAAAGGCACAAGCCTTGGGCGGGGTTGGTTGCAGTTGGCGGATGAAGCGAAAGAGCCTGTGCTACAAAAATTCTACCCTGAAAAAGAAGTACGGCTGGCTGGAAAGCTGTTCAACTTGGGGGCTACGTTGGTACCAAGCATCCTGCTGAACTTTGCTCTTAACTGGGTGACGTTAAAAATTTTGAACGCTTACTTTTACCACAGTGCTCGTTGGGGGTGGCAAGGGCGTACTGAAATTCCGACCTTTATGTTTCCATTGGATAAATACCCCGATTGGTACCGCATGTACGGTAAGCGCGGGTTTTACCAGTTTCAGTGCGTGATTCCCGATGAAAAGGTAGAGCAAGTTATTCCGTCGCTGTTGCGTCAAGCAAGCTTAGCAGGGGGCGGTTCCTTTTTTACAACGCTTAAGCTGTTTGAACATGGCGGCAACGCAGGTGTTCTTTCTTTCCCAATGGAGGGGATGACGTTGGCGATGGACTTCCCTCGCAAGGGTGAAAAAATTGATGCCCTTGTACAGAGCATGGCAGATGAAGTTGTTAAAGCTGGCGGCAAAGTTTACCTGACAAAAGATGCACTGTTGACGAAAAAACAGTTTCAAAAAATGTACCCGCAGGCGGAAGACTTTTTCAAAATTAAGAAAAAGTACGACCCTCAGCGGAAGTTTTGGTCAGATTTGGCGGAAAGGGTGATGGGATGAGTGCTTTTATTATTGGTGCCAGTAGCGGTATGGGGCTCGCGCTTGCTCATGAACACGCCAAGCGTGGAGAGCCTTTATGGCTAGTTGCGCGAGATGAGGAAGAGCTACAAAAAGTCGCCGCTGACCTTGAAATCCGTTACCGTGCAACGGTCAAAACCTTGGTGGTGGACATGGCAGAAGCCGCAGGGGTTCAAACACTCATAAAAAATTACTTGGATATTCAAGAGCTTCCACGCTTGTACTTGTGTGCAGCAGCGGGGACGGACTACCCAGATTTTCTGGAAAAGGCTGATAAAGTTCAGGCTGTTTTTCAGGCGAATAGCATCGGCCCAATTCAATTTTTAAATGGTATTTTACCAACCCTTGCGCAAAAAGGAGAAGGGGAAGTTGTCGTATTTTCCTCCGTTGCTGCTTTGAAGGGCAAAGGGAATAACCCTGTGTATAGTGCAACCAAGGCAGCTGTTGCCGTCTATGCAGAAGGTATGCGCAATGCGATGAAGGCAAAAGGTGTACAGGTGACGACGGTATTCCCTGGGTTTATTGATACTTCCCAAACGTTTGGTATGGGCAAACTGCCGTTTTTACATACGGTGGAAGGGGCAGCGCAGGATGTTGTGCGTGCCGTGGATAAAGGGCGAGACGTTGTGTTCACTAAATGGATTTGGCGTTTTGTGATGTTAGCCTTTCAAATTATGCCCGGTTTCGTTTACAATAAAATGAGTTTTTTAGACGGGGCTGATTGGCAGCGTATACTAGGTAAAGATAAGAAATAGGGGAAAACCATGCTTCTAACAACCGCACATAGTGTTGAAGGGTACCGCATCCGCAAATATGGCCCATTAGTGGCAAGTGAGGCCGTGATGGGGACAAACATTTTTCGGGATTATTTTGCGAAAGTGCGGGACGTTGTCGGGGGGCGTTCAGGTTCTTTCCAAACTGCGCTGGCGGATGCACGCGAGGCGATTTTGGAGGAAATTCAGGAACAGGCTCAGGCAGAGGGCTGCAACGCAATTATTGCGATTGATATTGATTACGGCGAAATTTCAGGTTCTGGTAAAACAATGATGATGGTAGCTGCCCAAGGAACCGCCGTGTACATTGAACCCGCTTGATAGGTTTGTATGGTTTGGATATGCGAAAAGGCACCGTTAAGGTGCCTTTTTGCGTGAGTAATAACTCAACGTGTTCTTACTGCTTATCCCAATTTTGCCGAGCCAAAAATTCAACAACTCTTTCAACACAAGAGTCAAGGTTTCTATAAGCAGGAGAAGAGATGTCTCCATCAAAAATTACCAAAAAACCACTATTACGAAGAGAGAGTACAATCTCAAAATTTTTTTTATTTTCCGTACCAGCTAACTGTTTACTAACATTAATATAGCAAAACCTCCCTACTACTTTAGCTGTAGAGTTCTCCTCCTCTTGCCGTCCCTGAAAATCGACTTTCCAGCCTGTTTCTCTAATGTAATTAAGAGTATTGGCTAGTTTTTGCTGCACTTTTTTGAATAGCTCGTCAGCTTTTTCCTGCAATTCTCTCTCAACTTGTCGAGCTTGCTCTACAGCGCCAGCTTCTCGAAGTTTTAAAAATCTACGGAACATTTTATCAGCCATTTTTTATACCTCTATATGTAAAACTGAAATTAAGATGTAACTTTGTATTTTTTTTGTATACTTTAAAGCGAGGCAAAAAGCAAACCCTCGCTAAAACTATCGCCTCTCACTTTAAACTCTGCTATCCTGCCCCCGCACCTGTGAGTTACAGGTGTGGGGCTTGATAACCTCCCATAGGTGGCTATGCAACGCTGGCCATAAAATGCGTTGCCAAACCAATCGTAGGTTGGGGAGGCAGCGAATACAATACGGTGAAAGCTGAAATAAGCTGCGCCGTTCCTATGACGGTTATCAACTCCCCAGCCACTTTTACGGAGTGGCTGTTTTGTTTAAACAAAATGGAGTTTTTAAAGTGAAAAAGCTGCCCCATCCCATAGACATTCATGTTGGCCAGCGCCTGAAACAACAACGCAAACTACAAGGTATTTCCCAAGAAAGCCTCGCCAAACAACTCGGCATCACCTTCCAGCAAATCCAAAAATACGAAAACGGCACCAATCGCATCAGCGCCAGCAAACTGTACGAACTTTCTCAAATCCTCAAAGCTCCCGTCCAATTCTTTTTTGAGAACTGCCAAAAAACGCCACAACTTACTGAAAAACCATCCGAACTAACCACCAAAGAACTTACTCTTATCAAAAACTTCCGAGAACTAAGCCCAGCCCAACAACAAGCCCTCGCTAATTTCATTAGCAAATTAACATTATAGTTTAGACGTACAAAAAGGCGCTTTAAAAGCGCCTTTTTGCGTGAGTGGTTTTGATATTCTCTTACGATGTTTCACGGGCTAAGAACTTAATAATTTCCCTTACAAGAGAGAGAATATTATCTTCCATAGCCGCCCAGGGGAAATCCGCATTTCCATTGGATGCTCTGTAGTAAATTTTACTAGTACTTCCAATGCAATCAAAGTTACATGTAATAGAGATATTCTTTGATTCCGTACCTTGTTGTTTACTTAACTCAATACGGCAAAAAATACCGCCAAGCAAAGTATCACCTGCAAAGTTTACCTGCTTCTTCATCCCATCCTCCATCATTGCCTTCAGGAGGTTCCCACTGGGCGATGGATTCTTGAATTTCCAGAAATTTTTCCAATAGTGAATTAGTCATGTGGCTCATTTTCGTACGCCTTTTCTAGTAAGAAATGTAAATGTGACTCGGATGATGCAAAGTTAATTTTTTGCATCTGGTTTATAATCTGTGTTTCGTATATCTGAAATGAATCAACTAATCAAGTATACAAAATACCAATGAGAAACGCCAAAAAATCACGAAAATTTGGCATTTTTTGCTCTTTTTGCACCAAAATTTACACTTTTTTAACTTCAAAAATCACTTTTTAATACCGT
>JAPPOO010000021.1 GCA_028817875.1 Alphaproteobacteria bacterium
ATAAGGGATAAAACGGTATTAAAAAGTGATATTTGAGGTCAAAAAAGTGTAAATTTAGGCACAAAAATGCACAAAAAAGCTTCTAAGCAAGAATTTGGGATAAATTCTTGCTTAGAAGGAGAGTTAAGCTTGTTTTTTTGTATACATTTCGGCGGGCGCGGGGCAGGGAGGGGCTGTTGAAGTGGTGCGAAGGTAGTTGATAGTAGTAGTGTCGTTTATTTAGGTAGGTAAATTGCTTGTCAGATGTTTTTGCTTTTTGTATACGTTTTTTACCTAGTTCTGTTTAACCGCTTTCGGGCTATAGCTGGTTTAAGCATCCAGCCGAATAACAATTAAGGACTCCTGTTTTAGGCTAGGGAGTTAGATTAGCTGAATGAGTGATGAAACTTTTGATTTTGATGCATAGGTAAAAAATTCTCTATTGCCGTTGGGATTTATTATCCCTCCGCAACCTGAGCCTGCTCATGACGATGATTTATTCTGGGAACATGGTAGGGGTAAGGCTGCTTGTTATCATCCTAGGCGTGATTGTCACGTCAAGGTGACTCGTGTTGGCGAAGATGCGCCAGCTGAATCTGATAATGATCGTCTTTTGCAAGAGCGTTACAAAATTCGTATTAAATGCGGCCATAATTTTGAGATGTTCTACCTCTGTCCAGAGAAGGCACTTGAATGTATTCAGCTACTGCTACGGTAACTATTTTAAATAGTACCTGGGTTTACTTTGCCGCCAGTTTTATACTGGTGGCATTGTTGTTTATGGGGGCAGTTTTTTTATCAAAAAGTTCCTTACGGTAACTAGTTTCCTTTGCATTTGGGATAGAGGGAGCTGTTAAAACACCAGATGTTTGATAACTACTTAGTTATAATTTTCTCTGTGTATTGTAGGTAAGTTTTAGTAAGTTCTACTGGTGACAGTGCTGTTTTTTTGCTGTAGGTATGATGTTTATAAAGTAAAAAAGAGAGAATAGTATGCACTGGTTATTTTGGGTGTTTAGTTGTGTGATATTCGGTATAGGTTATCGCCTTGGTTACAAATTGGTATCAACTAAATTTTCTCCTCTTTTTAATGTGGCGGTGATTACTCTGGTTGTGAGTTTGCTCTGTTTTACATTGTATTTTTTGAGAGATTATGGAAAGGGAGATACTCCTGCTCTTACGGTTAAAGAGTTATGGCCGCTTATCACTATTGGGGTTATAATGGCGGGGTTAGAAGTTTCTTGGATGATGCTTTATAAATCAGGCGGGCCGATTAGTATTTCTCATACTATTCCTACCAGTATGGTTGGTATTGCCATGTTTACTATTGGTATTTTCTTTTTTAAAGAGCAGTTGAATATGGGGCAAATTATCGGCTTTGTACTGGGGCTGAGTGGTGTTTCCATTATGACGTATGCGAGCCGTTCATAGATGAAAAGTTTGGCTTCTATACCTGTTGTACGCTTAAAAAAACGTGCTGACTTTGTACGTTTGCGGCAGCGTGGTGGTAAAGCCGTTACCAAAGGGTTTATTTTGCAATATTTGGCTCAGCCAGAGCTGAAAGAGGTGCGAGTAGGCTTTACAGCGACGAAAAAAATGGCGAAATCTGCCGTGGTGCGGAATAGGGCGAAGCGTCGTTTAAAGGCTGTGGTCGATGCTGTTATGCGCTTGAACCCAAACTTTAAGTGCGCGCCAACCGATATATGTTTGATTGCGCGGTATTCAACGTGTGATGTGCCGTTTGATAAAATGGTAAAAGACCTTAAAAGAGTTTTAAAAGCTGATGTTGGGGCCGAACTATAAAGTGCCGTGGCAACGGGTGCGTTGGAAACCTGTTTCTTTATGTATTCTTCTGTTTGTTCGAGGGTATCAGCTGTTGCTTTCTCCCTTGGTAGGGCGGCAGTGTCGGCATATACCAAGTTGCTCTAACTATATGTTGGAAGCTGTTGTTGTTCACGGGGCTTTCTATGGCGCATTTTTGGGAATGAAACGTATTTTAAAGTGTGGCCCTAAGGGAAGTTGTGGGTATGACCCTGTGCCTCAATTTAAAGATAGCAAAGCTTGAGACTTGGCCAAATTTAAGGTATAACCGCGGCAGATAAAAAGGAATTTTCTAACGAATGGATATGCTCCCCAACCCCGGCCAAGGGGGAAGTGATACGCGCAACCTTATTATTGCAGTTGTTATCTCAGTTTTGGTTTTTCTTGGTTTTGATTATTATATGGCACTACAACAGCCTGTGCCTACGCCAACAGCGCAGACTGATGTGGTTGAATCGGCAGAGGGGGGTGCATTGGTTCCTGAAGCTTTATCTGCCAAGCCGTTGGCTGGCGTGGAAATGCCTGCGGCTGTAGCTGTACCTACTACTAAAGTAGATGCCCAGCAGATTTCTATAAAAAATAGTTTTTATGATGGTCGCATAAATTCAAAAGGTGGGCGTTTGGATACGCTGCATTTGGATTTATCTCAGTACGGCAAAGATTTACCTGAAGAGAATTGGTTTACGAAATTAGGGGATTATCCTCAATACTTGGATACAGGTTGGTTAGGTACAGGCCTTTTAACGCCAACGCCGGATGCTTTGTGGCAATCTACAGGTGGTGCGGGGAACGAAGCACGCTTGGTATGGAGCAACAACCAAGGCCAAATTTTTGAACGCTTGTTTACATTACGAGAAGACAAACATTTTGTTACGGTGACAGACCGTGTAACAAACCAGACAAACGTGCCTGTGAGTGTTCAGCACTATGCGCAGATGATACGTGGTGGTGGGGAATTTGCTAGCGAGCAATCAACTTGGATGAACTACTTTGGCCCTATTGGTTTGGTAGAGGGTGTCTTGGTTGAGGAAAGTTTTGACGATGTTGCTGAAGCTAATGTTACGCAAGAAGGCCGTGGCGGTTGGTGGGGTATAAGTACGCAATACTTTATTACAGCCATAGGGGCGCCAAAGGATATGGAAACGGTGCGTCGATTCAACCACACAAGGCAGCAAGGGAAAGACCTTTATACGGCTGTGGTGCAGCGTCACCCCGTGACGGTTCAACCAAACCAAACGGTTGAAGTGGTGACAGATGTTTACGTAGGCCCTAAAAGTGTAGAGGCTTTAGCTGGCGCAGGGTACGCTTTGGAAAGAGCTGTGGATTACGGTTGGTTTAGCATGTTGGCAGAGCCTATGTACCACGCGTTGGTTTGGTTTTATGAAAAGCTTGGTAATTGGGGACTTGCCATTATTGGGCTGACGATTGCCCTTAAAATCGTTACGTTTCCGCTGACGTATAAAAGTTTTGCCTCTATGGCGAAGTTGAAAACGCTTCAACCTGAAATGAAAGCCATGCAGGAAAGATACGCGGACGAACGTGAAAAAATGGCAATGGAAATGATGCGCCTATATAAAGAGCACAAAGTTAGCCCGCTTTCAGGGTGTTGGCCGATGTTAATACAAATGCCTATTTTCTTTGCCATGTACAAGGTGATGTTGATTTCGTTTGAGTTACATGGTGCGCCATTTTATGGATGGGTGACTGATTTATCTCTACAAGACCCTTACTTTGTGTTGCCCGTTTTAATGGGGGCTTCCATGTGGGTGCAAATGCAGTTGAACCCTCAGGCAGGAGACCCTGTACAACAGCAAATTATGAAATTTTTGCCGATTATCTTTACGGTATTTTTCCTCTTTTTCCCAAGTGGGTTGGTGCTGTACTGGCTAACAAACAACGTGATATCGGTTGCTCAGCAATGGTGGATGTTGAAAAGGGCTGAATAGGTTAAATTTCGGGAGAACGTGTGACGCAATACGCATATATATTTGACTTAGATAGGACTTTATACCCTTTAGACCACCCTCTTTTTGGCCATATTTGGGACATTGTAGATAATGCCATGATGGAAAAAACAGGGCTGAGACGAGAAGAAGTGCGGGCGAAGTTGAAAGCTTATAAAGAACAGAAGTTAGATTCTTTTAAGTCATTAGCTGAGGAGTATGCATTTGAGTTATCAGATATTTTGATTTACCCACGGCACTTAGATTATGGATTGCTTAAACCTTGTGTAGAGACGCGTCAGCTTATTTCTAACTTATCGGCAAAAACAAAGGTTGTTTATACGGATGCGATTGCAGAACATGCAGAGCTTGCTTTGAGCCGTTTGCATTTGAGAGACTTATTTGACGCTGTGTATGATATCCATTTTTCTGATTATGATGCAAAAGGAGTGCGAGATTGCTTTAGCCATGTTCTGGAAGATATGCAAGTAGAAGCTGAAGAATGCGTGATGATTGAAGACTCTGAAAGTAATTTAAAAGTTGCTAAAAGTATGGGGATGCGCACGGTTTTGCTAACGAAGGATTTTGAAAATAAATTGGATTTTGTTGACGAAATTGCTTCTGACTTACCAACATGGTTGCGTACTGAGTCGGAACGGGTAGAATAAATCTATTATGTCAGTCAACCCCGCCAAACTTACAACAGGTCAGCTTAAGATTTTGCAGGCTGTGGCGACGTTGCTGGAAAACCCTTCCCAAAAAATTACAATTAACCGCCTTGCTAAGGAAATCCACGTAACAGACGGGGCGATTTACCGCCATTACCGCAGTAAGGATGATATTTTTGAAGCGTTGCTTGGGTATATGGAAGCTAATTTACTTACGCCGTTAAATGTTGTGCAAAAGCAAAGCTCGGATACATACCGTCGGCTTGAAATTGTATTTGGTAATTATATGGAATTTTTGAGTGGCCACCCTGGTTTAGCGCGTTTGCTATTAGGGCATGGAGCAACAGAAGCCTTGGGAGTTGGGGAGCGTATTAAGTTATTGAACAGCAAGCTGCGTGCTCAAGTAGCACAAATTTTAAAATTTGGGCAGGCACAAGGTGTACTAAAAGAAAATGTGAAGCCTGAACAAGCGACAGAGCTTTTTTATGGCCTGATTGTTGCTGCTGCAATGGCTCAAGCATATGATATGCCACAGGTGGGGATGGAATCTCGTTGGCAGGTTTTCTCTCAGGCTGTTTTTAAGAAAAGCTAACTCTTAGATGAAATTTTTTCAGACGCTTTGTTTAGCAGCTGGTCTATGGGGCTGTGGTGATGCAGTGGATGATGCACGTATGGCTTATTACCGCCAGTATTTAGGGAATAATGCAGGGGCTTTAGCTGTAAAAGACTTGGCAGGTGAACCTGCCCAGCTAAAGGCTGAGTTAAATGGTAAGCCTGTCGTTTTGAATTTATGGGCAACGTGGTGCCCGCCCTGTTTAGAAGAAATGCCAAGCCTTAACGAATTAGCGAGCCAAGGTGATTTTAACGTTATTGCCATTAGCGTTGATGCTAAAGCTGAGCGTGTTGCTAAGTATATGGAGCAGTACCCTCAGCATTTTGAAAATATAAAGGTTTTACATGACGCTAACGGTAAAAAACAACGCCCATTATTAGGTGGAAACCAGTACCCAGTGACGTATTTATTAAATAAAAGAGGCATTGTACAGCGGATATACACAGGCCCTCGTGCATGGCATGAGGCAGACATGGTCAATAAAATGAAACATGCATTAAAAAACTAGTTTTGTTTTTGTTTCTTTGGAGTGGATTCAGTTTCTTCAATAGCGTATTCATGAATTTTGGCAATTAAATCAATAGCATCTATTGGTTTTAGGAGCACTTCATTCATACCTGCTTGAAGGCAGTTGCTTCTATTTTGTTCATCAGCGCCTGCTGTTAGCCCGATGATGGGCAAGGGGCTAAGTCCTTCAGCTTTTTCGATAAGTCTTATATTTTTTGTCGCTTCACAGCCATCCATCTCAGGCATTTGCGCATCCATCAAAATGAGGCTAAATGTTTGCTTTTTAAAATGCTCTACAGCTTCAACCCCGTTATTTGCAATGGTTACGCTTTTAACATGTTTTTTGAGGGTACCTTGTGTGAAAACTTGATTAATAAGGTTGTCTTCCACCAGTAAAATATCTAGCTCTTGTAATTCCATACTAGGGGAGCTTATGGTTTTTTCAGACAATAGTCTAGAGACGCTATTAAGAAGCTTTGATTCCTGAACAGGTTTAACGAAAACCGAATCAAACCCGAGCTCTTTATAGTGAGCAATATTACTGGAGATGTTTTCGGAAGAAGCAAGGACAAGTTTGATAGGCGGGTGGATGCTTTCAACCCTTAGGTATTCTGCTAGTTCTTCACCCGTCATGTTTGGCATGTTTTGGTCTAGAATAGCTAAGTCGTAGGGGGTGCGGTTGAGTGCTGCATCCTTAAGGGCTGTGATGGCACTGGGGCCATCCTCTACAGTGACAACATCCGCCCCAATCTTCTCTAACTGTTTTTGGAAAATGTAGCGGTTAAAGTTGTGGTCATCTACCACCAAAATACGTTTTTCTTTTAAGTTTGGTGTGTAGTGTCGTTGTGATGACCCTGATGTTACCTTTTGAAGAGGGAGGGTGAAGTAGAATGTGCTGCCTTCGCCTTCAACACTTTTAAAATATATATCTCCCCCCATAAGCTCTACGAGGTTTTTACAGATAGATAAACCAAGGCCGCTACCACCGTGTGTGCTTGATGTTTCTCGGCCGGCTTTATTAAAACTTTGGAATAAATCTTTTTGGAGTTCTTCTGGAATACCGCAGCCAGTATCTGCAATTTTAAAACGTAATTTAGCTGTGTGAATAAATTCTTCTTCTATATCAACTTCCAACATGATGGCGCCATTGGGGGTGAATTTAATAGCATTGCTAATAAAATTGGCTAAAATTTGGCGAATACGGCCAGCATCTCCCCTAAGGTTATTTGGTACATTAGGGGCAACGTAAGCTGAGATTTCAGCGTTTTTAGCTTGGGCTGATGTCACCATAAGCCCTACAGCATTTTCTACAAGTTCAGTTGGGCTAAAAGTTTGTAGTTCTAACCCCATACGGCCTTCTTTTAATTGGCTATGGTCTATGACATCGTTAATGATGCGCATAAGATTTTGGCTTGCTGAGTGGGTAATTTCTAGCTTATCTTTTTGTGCGCTTGTTAGCTTCTCGTCTTCTAATAGAAGAGAAATCATACCTTTAATAGCATTAAGCGATGTTCGTATTTCGTGGCTTGTTGCAGCAAACATTTGAAAATTAGGATTATCTTCAAAATGTGTGTGGGAAGGCTTATCTGTATTTGACGCAGGCTTACGTTTTTGCTCCGATTGTACGAAAGATATGAGCCAGTTTTTCCAGTTATTCTTCATATAAGCAAAATGTAGATAATTTTTTAAGGAGAGGAAAAGCGAAGAATCTATAAAGTAGTGAATTTAAGGCAAAACAAAGGCTTTATCATATGTTGTTATTAAAACTTCTTCATACATAATAATTACTTTACGTACTTGCAGCTTATTAAATAATCACAGATACTTTTACGTATGGTAGATGAAATACAGGCTTCCGATAGATTAGAAGAATTTACCTACATTGCCGAGACTGAAGGGGTTGTGGTGCAGGTTGAACCGATGTATTTGGAAGATGCGCCTGAAGATGAAGACCTAGAAGGAAATCACCTATGGGCTTATTGTGTGCGGATTCAAAACCGAACAGAGCAAACCATGCAGCTTAGGGCAAGGTATTGGCGGGTGTTGGATTCCCTTGGTACGGTTTCTGAAATGCATGGAGCTGGTGTTGTGGGAGAACAGCCTGTGATTCACCCCAATGAGCTTTATGAATACGATAGCTTGATTGCCTTGGAGACATCGAGCGGGTTTATGGGCGGATATTACGATATGCAGTTGGCAGATGGCACTAAATTGCAGATTACGATTCCGACATTTACACTGGATAGGCCGGGGGAAATCCATAGTTTGAACTAAGCTAATATACTGTTTATTTGTCAGCCGTTTTATTTGTGCAAAAGGCGATAAGTTAGAAGAATAAAAAAGAAGAGTAGAGAATCAATGTCTAAAGGTCGTGACCTCATTTTAAGCCCAGCTGAAAAGCAACTTGCTGAGCCTTTGTTAAACTACCTAACGCCGGATCGTATTGAAGGTAAGAAAGAGGTTGTGGTTAATAAACCTGGGCAAATTGGTTACGAAGCTTACGATAGTACATGGAGTTTTGTAGATGCCCCTGAGCTCACAAATGATGTGCTGACCCAGATTATGAGTTTGTTGGCGGAGCGCACAAACCAAACGTATAACGTGGCTAATCCTATTCTATCCGTTAAAATGCCGGGTGGGCACCGTGCCCAGTTTGTGGCAGGGCAACAAAATGCTAAGCGATTTTCACTGTGTATTCGTTTAAGTTCAGAACGTAAGTTTACGTTGGATAACTATGTAATGAGCGAAGCCGATAAAAAAGCAGCGCAAGAGGCTGTTAAAAATAAAAAAACAATCCTTATTTCAGGAGGGACGGGGTCAGGTAAAACAAGTTTTATGAATGCGGTGATTGAGTTTATCCCTGATGACGAACGCTTGATTACCATTGAGGATGTACCTGAACTGATTGTACCTCATGAGAATATGTGTGCGTTATTGTTTGCGAACTTCCAAAAATCCGGCGGTATGAGCCGACAAGAAGCTGTAAATGAGCTTTTGAACGCGTGTTTGCGGATGCGTCCTGACAGGATTATTATGGGAGAAATTCGTAAAGAAAATGCTTTTACGTTTTGTAGTGCTATTAACACAGGGCACAGCGGGTCGATGGCCACAATCCACGCCAATACGCCGGAAGCTGCGTTGGATGCGGTGATTAACCGTGTGCTTCTAAATGGGGATACCACTGAAAGCGCCATTAATATTTTAAGGAACCAGTTAAAAGACGATATTTATGGTGTTGTGCAGTTGGAGCGTCGTGGGCCAAAGGTACATGCTTACTTCAGAGTTCTTAAGGAAGACGAAGAAGACCCGTTTGCGGTAGCTGAAGGCGAGGAGCAAGAAAAAGCCGTGGAACAAAACAGCGCTTCCGTGACACAATCTGTGGAACATGATGGGCAGGCTCAGCAATCCCATGAAAGCGGCTCCTACTAAAGATATTGCTTGTTTTGGCTATTTGTGTAGCTGCTAAAAATAAGAAAATCGCGGCTATATATGTCACACTCCCCTTGCTGAGATAGGGAAAGGCGTTATTGATGCCCCTTGGATAAAGGCTATTCTTAAATTTGTGCAATATGTAAAGGAAAGAATAGGCGCGCTATATGGCTAGTACTCCCTCTATGGAAGATATCTTGTCTTCCATTCGTTCAACCGTTCAGGAAGAAACAACCCGTACCGTAGAGGAAGGTGAAGACGTGATTGATGTTGAGGCTGCCGCAGGCGTCGCTTCTGCTGAAGAAGTAGAAAAGCAAGAAGGTGACGAGCAGAGTGAAACAAAAGTTGAAGAAGTTTCACTGCAAGAAGAAGTACCTGAAACCGAGGCAGCTGAAGAGGAAGATGTATTAGACTTAACTACTGCTGATATGGTTGAGGATGAAAATAGTTTTACAGCTGTTGCGACAGAGACTGTTGACCAACAAGAAACAGCGGAATTGATTGATGTTGAGGCTTTTTCTCAACAAGGTGAAATTCAAGCAGCCGAACAATTGGAAGCTGCGCCGACGTTGGAGGATATCGTGAACGAAGAAGCGGAAAAAAATGCTGAAGTAGAAGCGGAAGCTAAAGAAGGAGTTGATGCGCCTGATGAAACTTCTGCTGAAGGGCAAGAGGAGCCTGTAGCAAGTGAAGAGGGAGAAGTGACTCAGGAAGAAAAGAAACCTGAACTTGACCCTGATAAATCGGACGAGGATGTTGAGGCTGAAATTGATGCATTGCTTGCTGAAGTACAAAGCGAAGATAAGGCAAAAGAATTTCCTAAGATGGGAGAGTCGCCCGAAGAAGAGACCACAGAAACTGCTCCGGCAGAGGAGGGGCAGGCTGATGTTCCAGCAGAAGAAGGAGAAGCTGTAGGAAACACGGAAGAAGGCAGTGAAGGAGCGGAAGTTTCAACGGAAGAGGAACAGGCTGCTGCGGAGGAACCCGCGTTGGATGATGTTGATGCTTTGATGGAAGCGACGGATGCTACGGCTGTTGAAAGCCCAAGCGGTCCTACTGAGGGAGAGGCACCCCAGAGTAAAGAAGAGGCGGTTGACGATTTGATGAAGCAGGTTGAGGCTGAGCAAGCGGATGCACCTGCGGAGGAAGAAGAGGAAAAGCCAGCAGAAGCTGCTGCAGAAGAGCCTGAAACTGATGATAATATTGATGTTGATGAGCTTGTTGCGGATATGGCTGTTGCAGAAGCCGCAGCGCAGGAGGAAGCTCCTGCTACAGAAGAAGTTTCTGAAACACCAGAGCCTGATCCAGAAAAAGCTGTTCAACCAGAATCTGAAAAGCCTGTGGAACGGGTGAATTTGGCGGCTATGCCAACACCTTCGGGTCTTCAAGTTGCTTTTCCAGCTGAGGTTTTAGCCGAAGCTTTGCGCCCCCTTGTGAAAGATTGGGTGCAAGAAAACTTACCAGCTCTTGTAGAAAGTTTGGTGCGAGAAGAGCTTTCTAAACTCGCGGAAGAGTAGATTTTTCCCCGTCGTCTCTTGCTTTGTGGGGCGTTATCCCTTAGCCTGTGCGGATATTAGTTATATTCTGTAAATTGTAAAAGGTGACTTATGGCGCTGGAAAAGCATTATCATTTTCGTGAATTGGAAGATAAACACGCGGCTGCGTGGGAAAACGCAGGGGCTTACGCGCCTAAGGCGGATGCTTCTGAAGTCTACTCTATTATGATGCCGCCGCCGAATGTCACAGGAACGTTACACCTTGGTCATGCGCTAGATAATACCCTGCCGGATGTTTTGGTACGGCGCGCGCGTATGCAAGGTAAGGCTGCCCTTTACCAACCCGGAACCGACCACGCAGGGATTGCTGTACACGTTGTGTTGGAGCGCCAATGGCGAAAAGAAGGGAAGTCTCGCTTTGATATGGGGCGTGAAACGTTTTTACAGGAAGCGTGGAAATGGAAAGAGTATTCTCACGGCGTTATTACAGGGCAAATGCGACGTTTAGGGATTTCCTGTGATTGGGATAACGAGCGTTTCACGATGGATGATGCTTATAGCGCAGCTGTTATCAAAGTTTTTGTAGAGCTTTATAATCGTGGGCTTATTTACCGTGGGCAGCGCCTTGTTAACTGGGACCCTAACATGCAGACTGCGGTTTCTGACCTTGAAGTGAAGCATAAAGAAGTAAATAGTCACCTTTGGCACTTTAAGTACCCGTATGCGGACGACTTTACGTATCAGGATGAAAAAACAGGTGAAAGCGATGGTATTGTTATTGCTACAACCCGACCTGAGACGATTTTGGCTGACGGTGCCATTGCCATTAACCCTGAAGACCCACGCGCGAAGGATTTGGTTGGGAAAGAGGTACTTGTTCCTATTGTAAACCGCCGTATTCCAATTATTGCGGATGATTACGTTGACCCTGAATTTGGTTCGGGGATGGTTAAAATTACGGCCGCGCACGACTTTAACGACTTTGAAGTTTATAAGCGTCATAAGGATGTTGCGAATATTCCGCTGATTAACTTGATGACATCTACAGCGAAGATGAATGAGAACTGCCCAGAGGATTACATTGGGTTAGACCGCTTTGATGCGCGGCAGAAAGTTATAAGCGATTTTAAAGAATTGGGGCTGTTTGTTAAAGAAGTACCTCATACCCACCAGGTGCCGATTGCCGAGCGCGATGATGTGATTCTTGAGCCGTATTTGACAGACCAATGGTATGTGAAAGCGGCACCGTTGGCGCAAAAAATCCTAGAAGAAATTGATGCAGGCAACCTTGCTTTTGTAGCAGACCGTGACCGCCGTGTGATGCGCAATTGGCTGGAGAATATTGAGGATTGGTGTATTTCTCGTCAGCTTTGGTGGGGGCACCGTATTCCTGCTTGGACAAAAGGCAGTGAGGTTTACGTTGGCGAAACTGCACCGGAAGGTGATGGTTGGGAACAAGATTTAGATGTTTTAGACACATGGTTCAGCAGTGCGCTTTGGCCGTTTGTGACCCAAGGCTGGCCTGAAAAAACAGCGCGTTTGGAAAAATTTTACCCTGGTAATGTGATTATGACGGGGCGGGATATTTTAACATTTTGGGATATACGGATGTTGATGATGTCTTTGGAGTTGAATGAGACGGTTCCTTTCCAAACCATTTATACGCATGGCCTTATTTTGGATGAACATGGGCAGAAAATGTCTAAATCCAAGGGAAATGTGGTTGACCCATTGAAGATGATGGATACGTATGGGGCGGATGCTTTGCGCTTGACGATGGCCAGTATTGCCAGTGCGGAAGATATGCGCTTTAGCGAACAGAAGGTGGAGCAAAACCGAAATTTCTGCACTAAGCTATGGAATGCTGCCCGTTATATGGAGATGAAGGGCGTTACTTTGGGCGCCACCAGTGAGGTTCCAAAAGCTGAGCATCCTGTTAACCAGTGGGTGGTTGCGCAGTTAAAGCAGCTCTTTAATAAGTTGGATGATTCTCTTGATAAATATGAGTTTAATCAAGCAGCACATGCGCTGTACCACTTTACGTGGGGAACGTGGTGTGACTGGTATTTAGAGCTTACCAAACCGTTGCTCGCGGAAGATAACGTGGCGGCTGAGGAAACTCGCGCTGTGATGAGTTGGGGCTTTGGCATGTTGCTGCGGGCGCTGCACCCGATTATTCCATTTGTGACGGAAGACCTATGGCAAGCTTTAGGGGCGAAAGGCATGTTGATTCAAGCTGACTGGCCAGCCTATGATAATTGGCAAGTTGAAGAAGCTGCGCTGAGTGAGGTTGATTGGTTGATTCAGGTGATTTCGGCGATTCGTCAAGTACGGAGCGAAACGCGTGTGCCGCCTAAAGCGCAGATAACCGTTGGCGTTAAAAATGCCGATGAAGCCGTGTTGGCACGGTTTAATCAACACTTGCCGTTATTGCAAGCGTTAGCGAATGTAGAAGCGGTAGAAGCGTGTAGTGAATCAGCCGGTGAAACAGATGCAACAGCTGTGGTTGCTGGGTTGGAACTGGTTATGCCATTGGCTGGTATTGTGGATTTTGCGGCGGAGAAAGAGCGTATTGCGAAAGAAATTGCCAAGGCCGAAGCTGAGCTTCAAAAAATATCAGGCATGTTAGGAAACCCGAGTTTTGTTGAGCGTGCGCCTGCGGATGTGGTTGCCCAAAACAAAGCCCGCCAAACCGAGCTTGAGGAAAGCATCAGTAAGCTTAGGGCTGTTGGGTAGTTACTTGTGAAGTGCTATCGTTTAACGGTGCATGTGCCAGAGGCGCACGCCGAAAAGCTGCGACAGGCTTTATGGGCTGTAGGGGCAGGTAGATGTGGCGATAAATACGATTGTTGTGCTTTTTCAACTAAAGGTACGGGCTACTTTCGTCCGTTAAAGGGGGCTAACCCAGCTATTGGCCAAGTTGGGGTTGTTGAGCAAGTTGCTGAAGAATCTGTTGAATTTAGTGTGACGGCAGATGTTGTGCACGGTGTTATTCAGGCGATGAAAGATGCTCACCCGTATGAGGAAATTTATTATGAGCTTTTTGAGCTTGTAGACGTGAATCGTTTATAAACTGAGTCAGCGTGTGAGTTCAGTAGTTAATACTGAACTCACGTAGCTTTATTTAGAGGCAATGAGGTCTTTCGGATTAATGGAAATAATTTTTCCGTCAACCATAATAATAACATAAGACAGAGTTTGTTCAGGCCCTAACAATAAGTTATTAGCATGTTTTCTTAGGGTTACCCTTAAGCCGTTAGGTTCACCTAGTGTACGGCTTAGCTTCTCTCCTGACAAAGAACAGTTTTTAGGTTCTTTATCAGGAGAGCCATATTTGAGGACACATGCGTCCTCACCATCTCCCACCTCTGCGGGTACAACACAAAAGATATGCATATTTTGGTCAGCAAATATAATAGACACATTGCCTATGTAGCTAAACCGTCCTCCTGTAAGTTTATGGCTGCCACCAAGTGTTTTGACCATGAGTTCCATTGCTTCTTCAAGTGATATAACGGAGATATCACTAAAGTTTAAAGTATCAGGCATATATGATCCCTTCTAGCTGAAATGGTTAAGATGCGGTTATGTTAGGCTGCTTGTGTAACCCGTTGTGTCAGGAAGGTCAATTTTTTGATGTGGGGCTATTCTCCATATATAACTATCGAAAAAACGAAAGAAAAAGGGCACCCTATGCGTCTACCTATTTTATTAACAAGTTTTGTTGCGTCTTTTGTATTAGTAAGTCCCGTTTCTTTTTCAGGGGAACTTTTAGATATTGACAATGAGTTGAACCGCGTGAAAGCGCATTACATCGCTAAAAATTACGGTCAAGCTGCTGATAAACTAACAAAAATTGCTGATACTTTGCGTGGTTATAAAGCGCGTGAAATGGCTACCTTTTTGCCAATGGCTCCGACAGGTTGGGTGCAAATGGAAGATGGTGAGAAAAACTATGGCGGCAGCGGTTTAATAGCTGGTGGCTCGATGACGATGCGTGCCTATCAAAAAGGTGTAGACAAGGTAGAAGTTACTATTATGTTGGATAACCCTCTTATGAAAAGCATGGGACAGTTGGCAAGCATCGCTAATTTCGCGGATTTTGGCGTAAAAACATATAAAGGCGGGATACTCAAGTACGAGGCTGGTGACCCTAAAAAAGCGTGGGAAAAAGAAAGTAAATTGATGCTGGTTCTTGGATCAGACGGCATTGCTGTAGAAGTTGCGGGAGAGGGGATGTCTGAAGAGACAGCCATGTTGTTCTTACATGGTATGGATATTGATAAAATGGTTGACCAGTTTGAGTAAACTAAAGGACTGTTGGAGTTACTAAGTCAATCGTGAGGGATTTTTCTTTCAAGAGGGTACCGCTCTTATCAAAAAAGTCGAGTCTGTAGGCGCTGAGAGTTGTAAAGTCGTGCTGTAAATTTGGGTAATTGAGTGCTAATGAGTGTTTCCAACGGGTAGCAGCCTCATCCGGGTATGTATCTTCAATGTGCTTGATAATACTCTGGCGGTTGGTATTGATTTGGCAGCTAGGTTTATCTTCTTTGGGAAGAGTAGCATACGTGAAAGTGTTTGCTACTCTTTTTAGTGTGTAACCAGCAAATTCGCAGGTTTTCCAATTTTTTAGGGCAAGGTGA
Source organism: Alphaproteobacteria bacterium (assembly GCA_028817875.1). Lineage (GTDB taxonomy): Bacteria > Pseudomonadota > Alphaproteobacteria > UBA2136 > JAPPOO01 > JAPPOO01. The sequence goes on from JAPPOO010000021.1 coordinate 15,100, forward strand.
GGCCCTTCATCATATATAACAACGGAAAAAATTTTTGTCATTTTAATGGAGTCAAATGAGAAGGGGTATTGTCGTATAACAATTGAAAAATTGTGTGGGTAAAAGCTTATATCTGTATGGATTTTTTGTTGCTTAAGATCGCTTTCGGTTATGTTTGGTATGTAGTAATTTGAGTTATCGTTCGCCCTTTTATCGTTAGAGATAAGGTGAGCAATTGTTTTTTGGTGTGATGTTGGATCGGCATAAATTATGGTTGTTATAAACAATAAAAGGCAGGATAGCTGAGGAGAAGAGAGGTATTTTTTAATCATGCTAGATTTTACCTTGATGTGAAACAAAAGGCATTACTTCTGCAAATGTAGTATTTTGTTGCTTTTATCAAAAATTTTTTGGGTACTGTAAGCCTTGTTTGATAAAAACAAGGCTTGCAGTAGTAAGTTAAATTTTGAGCATATTTATAGCTTCATCATTGTATTTCTTAGCCGACATATAGATGAGAGTAATAGTTATAATTGTCATGCTTATAAGTATGCATAAAACGCCAATATTAAGAATCTGACTGTGTTGGAAGAGTGGTAAATTCAGAGAATAGCAGAAGAGTAGGCTCAAAGTTATCATCTGGGCGGTTGTTTTTAACTTTCCGAATGAGTTAACACTCAAAATTTGACCAGTAGTTGCTATTTTTTTGCGTAAATTTCTAACAAACACATCTCTCGCAAAAGATAAAATGAAAATAAAGCTTGCTAGCAAACCTAGTAAAAAGTGCATCACATTGTTTTTTTTATAAAACGAGTAAAAAAACATTCCTAAAGTAGAAAATGATAATCCATACGCAAAAAACTTGTCTCCCATTTGGTC
>JAPPOO010000045.1 GCA_028817875.1 Alphaproteobacteria bacterium
TTTTAATCGCATTTACAACAGCGATAAAAAGATACGTCTCAACAAAAAAAGCTTTAATATTCTAGTAGTTAAAGAATATAAGCGGTCAGATAAAACCATTAAAGAGTATTTGCCATTTAAGCAAGTTCTTCCAATAACTTACGTCGGATATCTTTCTAAAATATCTGATGAAATGGTATATGTCTAAAAAGAAGGCAAATTCTCAAAAGTGAGTTAATCGGGCTCTACCATCAGGTACAAAGTATCATGGTATGTGCCACCACCCACAGCTTGCTGCAAATCTTGTTTTTTGAATTTAATACGCACATTGGCATTATCTGATCCACCGCAATTCACGTAGTTCTCGTTTGCTTTTTTAACGTTATTTTTAAATTGGCCGTAATCTAGCTTTTTCCAGTTACCTTGGCTCCCCTTAAAGTGAACAAGGTAAGGAATATTCTCAGATCCGTTTAATACCTTAAACATACCGTTCGCACTGGTGGCACGCACACGGTACTTGTCAGAATCATTGTTAAAAACGCACACACCCTGCACATCTGTCATATTGCTATTAATGCCAATCGGCACATCCATTACCACATCTTCCAAGCCTGAAATTTTGACCAAATCATCATTATTACCGCCACCTCCGTGGTGGGCATAAACAACCTGTGCGCTAAACACAACGGATACCCCACAAAACAGGCCAAACACCATCCTGTGTTGAAGTAAGCTCATGTTATTGTTCTTCTGCATGACAAAAAGAAAGTTAAAGCATGTTTTACCTTCTGGCTATCGTTCTGTCCGTTATCACCGTGCCCCTGTTGCACGCACAAATCGCGGTTGATGATGTCATTATCCACTTCACCCCGGGCAAACGCCCTGTGGCAACGGTAAATGTCTTTAACACTCACCCAACAGATACCTTCAATATCACCACAAAGGCAGAACAAGTCCTCTATCCGGGCACCCAAAAAGAAGAACGTACAAAAACCCGCAGCCTCCTCATCAGCCCGCAAAAATTTACATTAACGGCAGGTACCAGCCGTAAACTTCGTTTAGTTTTACGCCATATTCCTAAAAATGAAGAAGAAATCTACCGCGTGAGCGTAGCCCCCTCTCTGCCAGATATTCGTAGTGAAGAAGAAAATGTAAACGCACAAACAAACGTCCGTGTTCTTACAGGGATGGGGCTTCTTATTTTGGCACCACCTGAAAACGCAACCCCAAAAATGGTTTGGAAACGAGAAGGCAATCTTCTCACTTTAGAGAATCAAGGAGACGTCAACATCCTCCTTCGGCGGCAAGAATTCTGCCCCGCAGAAGCCGCAGGAAAATGCTTATCCCTCCCTGGAAAACGGCTTTATGCTAAAAATACGTGGCAGCTCAAACTACCGGAAGAAACAAGCAGCCTCGCCGCCACATACAACATTCAGTACCTGAATCAAACGGTACCGTTCACCTTCCCGCCCCAAGCAACAGGAGTTTTTCCAACTCCATAACCCATGCGCTGGCTTTTATTTTTTCTCCTCTTCCTCACTAACGCAACCGCTCCAACGGTTGCGTTGACAGAAGAATCAACACCCGAAACCATGGTGTTTGACCTCTTTGTGGGCGGAGAATTCCGCGGCGATGTTCTTGTTGAATATACTCAAGATTGGGTACAAATTGACGACCCACGCCAAGTCATAAAACTTCTCCCTCCCACCCGCAATCCAGAAGCCATCGCATGGCTCCTCACAGGCCGCATTCAAGAAGAACACCTATTGGAAAACGTCGGAAAAGTCACTGTAGACCCTGATAACTTCAGAGTCGATATCACCCTTGACCAAGCACAGCTTTTCTCTCAAAAAATGATGGATAGCGGCAACATGCCCGAAGCTGCGGACGGCCTATCCATCCGTTGGGGCTCGCATTTATTGCTCAATCACGATTTTGCCAGCAGCAGGCTAGACGCGACCTTCCGCCACCAAACCCAAGCAACCAACGCCAACAAACGGCTAGAATGGGACGGTCTCTACCAAAAAAACGAAGGCTATAAATTGACTGAGCTTAACGGCGCGTTGGATAAAGACCTCTACACCTACAGCGCAGGCTTTCTACAAAGCCGCGGTCAATTTTTTGCAGGAAGTAAAGAATTCGCAGGCTTCAGCATCGCCACAACCGAGCAACTACTCAAACATTTTGACCTTTTGCAAGCAACCCCGCTTGAGGTTTACATCCCCACAGTGTCGGAAGTCACCGTGCGCCGTAATGGAGAACTCCTCTACAAAAAACGGCATGACTTTGGCCTGCAACAAATCGATACTAAAAACTTTCCAGAAGGCAGTTATACAGTAGAAATAACCATTGAAGAGGACAACGGCACCACAACAACCAAAAGCCGCTTTTTCACAAAAAGTCAGGAGCTCCCACCCCGCGGCAAACCGATTGATTACTTTGCCCTCGGCATTGTGCGAAACGGCATAGAAGTACAAAACACCCCCCTCATTCAAATCGGTCGCCGCTGGCGCATTGCCGATAACCAACAACTGGGCATCAACCTATACAGTAGCGATAAACTAGCCCTCTCCGAGCTTAACTGGCGTTACCTCTACCAAAATTGGCAAATTGATACAGGCCTCATGTTCTCCAGCCAGCAAGACTTCGGCTATAACACCACCCTTGCCTACAGGCAGGATGACGGCCTAAACGCCACCGTCACCTACAACCGTGTCGTCAGTGAAGATGGCCTTACAGATGTGTCCGATTTTGACGTCCTCAGCCGTAGCAGTAGTAGCCTTGTTGCCAATGCAGGCTGGCGTTGGAAAAAACTTTCCGTCGGCCTTACAGGCACGCGCAGCACCAGTAGCGGCAATCTCAGCTACACCTACGGCCCTAACCTTACCTACAGCCTATTACGCACACAAACAAGTAACCTCTCTGCCCGCGGCCGCTACGTCCGCAGCCAAAACGGCCTCACTATGGACGGCCTCCTCACCCTTACCTACCGCCCTCACTTAGGCAAAACTTACGAACAATCGAAACACAAACTCCGCCTGCGCAGCACAACCCAAATGGAACGCCGTTATAAGGATAGCAAAAACAGCCAATATACCGAGGTCAGCTACTCCAACCGCCAAGGCGGCGCAACAACAGGGGATGACATCACCATCAACCACCGCGGTACTGAAGACGATCCCAACCAAATCAACACCCACTGGCAACACGTAGGAAAATACTTCACCAGCAACCTCAGCACCAACCACCAAGCCCATACGGGTGAAAGCATTGATACCGCAGGCCTAGAGCTGGAATCCTCCTTCATCATGCTCCCCTCAGGAAAAATCACCACAACACCGGAACTCAACGACAACGCCGCCGTTCTCGTCCAGGCAAAAGGAGACAGCACGGAACCCGTAAAAGTGCTGATTGACGGCCGCCCGCGCGGCACCCTCAAAAAAGGGGAAGACCTCCTCATTCCTCTCCCTCCTTATAAAACCTACCGCTTAGAACTCACCGCAGCAGATAAAGACGCCCTCATTAACCTGCCCGACCAAGCAGAAATCTTCTCCGTCTACCCGGGCAACCTCATCGAACGAGAACTTGAAGTACAAGCCGTTATCCCCGTTTTAGGTCAAATGGTTGATAGCGATGGCCAACCTCTTGTAAACATCCGCATTACAGGCACAAGCTTAGATGTCCACACAAATGAAGACGGTTATTTCCAGTTTGACCTCACCCGTGGCGAGCAACCCTACGCCCAAAAAGACGGCCAAAAATGCCCCCTCCCCATCACTAACTGGCAAGCTGATGATTGGATACTCGACCTCGGCACCCTCTCCTGCTTCTAACCCACAAAAAAAAGAGGGACAACCGCCCCTCCCTTTTTATTTCGTCAAATGTTCTCGTATGATTGCAGCCAACATAATTTGCTCTCTGATAACCAATGGTACTAACTGCTCAGGTTTCAATAACCTACCAACAACCATCTCGTGAATATCTCTTAGGTACCGTGACTGCACACGGGCCGCAATCACCCTACCCTGCCGCCGCTCAGCTTTAGAAGAAGTTCGTTTCCTCATCTCCAGATCCCTCTCATCATGAATACTAATAAGTGTTCTGAGAACTTGGGACGTTTCTTCTAGTTCTTGCCGTGCAATAACATGATCCCTCAGTTTTTCCAATTGTGTAAAAACTTGAGGAGCAACAAATGGCATCAAGAAATACGCACCTTCTTGCGAAGAACAAACCTTTTTAACAATACAAGCCCGCACAAAAACAGCCAGAATATCCACATCCTTTTCAGCAATGGCTTTATTCACCCACTTCAAAAAGTAATATTCCAAAGCAGTTGATTCGCCTTCACCAATTTTAAATGCAGATTCTACGTTACAACTTACAGGGTAGAACAAGCCCACATTTTTTGGCTTGTTTGCAAAACTGTAAAACAGCTTCTTATCCTGCAAACCTTGTACAACTTCACACAAAGCCGCAAAACGTCTTCTGTTTTTAATCGTAACAAACTTATAAAATTGCTTATTAAGCCTTTCCTTAAGTTCATCAAACGCAGTTTCAGCAGTTTCACAGCTTTTTTTTGCTTGCTTCCTTTGCTCGTAAAGTTCATCACACTTTTCTTGTGCAGCAATTAAGTCTTTCTCAGCTTTTTTACGCAATATCTTATTAGTACAGTACTTTTTATACATTTCTGACATTTCTTGCAAAAATGCTTCGATATGCTCTTTAGGGGATTTCTTACTAATAAAAACCCTATACATACTCCTAACAGGCTTTATAAGCTCATCTGGTAGCTCGTCAAAAAAATCGGACAACTTTATACAGTTATCATCTACTTTTCCCCAAGCATCATCCGCTTTTCCGTAAGCCTTTCTAAGCCGGCCAAACTCTTCATCAGCATCCTTATACACACGTTCAGCTTTCCAACATGCATCAGAAAGCTTTTTAAGATCTCCAATTATACTCATCGTCTTTTTCCTTTTGCCCCACAGGGCACAAAAAAAGCCGATATATCCAAAACCACTCTCAATACCTTACGGTACGGCTCAAATGCTTTTAGATATATCAGCTTATGTCTAAACTAAATTTAATTAACGTATACAATATTTGGCGCATTTTTCAAGAACTTTCCCCCACACACAAAAAAAAGAGGGACAACCGCCCCTCTCTTTTCATTCCCTGCTATTCTTTCAACTCAGGTAAAAGATGCTCATCTTTAGAAAAATAAGCCATAGCTTTTTGATCATTCCGCTTAACCTTGGCATTAATCCAAGATAGTACATAACGCTCTAAAGCTGTTGCTGTTTCTATCTCTAATAACTTAAATTGACGCCCTTTCTTTGAACTTTCAAGAGCCAAACCTTTGTCACGCATACCTTTTATAATCCCACGCATACATTGTACACGCTGAGGCGTAGAAATAAATAACTCCAGCTCGTCCTTAAGGTCTTGATAAAATTCTTCAAATGCAGCTTGAGCAGTATCAGCTTCCTTCTCTGCTTCTACTACACTTGTCTCAAGGTCAGTAACCTTTATAAGCTTAGACCGAAAGCCTGCATAATTTGGCTCAAATCTCTGTTGGAGTAATTTGTAGGTATCTTCTACCCCTTTCAATTCATTCAGTTGAGCCAAACATGATTCAAACCAGACAACATCTTCCTCCCTTTCAAAAATAGGCCCTTCTACATCAAAAATATCAAGATCACTTTTCAGTTGCCCTACAGATAATCTTAACCGTTGTAACAACACGCTAAGGGCTTCATTTGTCTGGTCAACCTTACCTTTTGCTTCAGCTGCAGGTATATATGCATCACTAAGAAGCTTCTCAAGATCTTTTAGGTTTTCTTGGGCTTTTTTATGTGCTTCTTCAGCCTTCTCAACTGGTTTAGCTAGTGCCTGTAACAACTTAAGTACACTCATCGTCTTTTTCCTCCTGCCCTCATAGGGGCATCAAAAAAGCTGATACACCCAAAACCACTCTCAATACCTCACGGTACCGCTTAAATGCTTTTAGATATATCAGCTTGTGCCTAAACTAAATTCAATTAACGTATACAAAAATAAAAGCAATATTTCAAGAACTTTCCAACCCCATCCCCCTATGCTATCCTGCCTCTGCATCTGTGAGTTACAGATGTGGAGTCTCGAAAACTCCAACTCGGACGGCCACTGCAACGCAGGCCATAAATATGTGTTGCCAAACCGACAGAAATGGTTGGGGAGGCAGCGAATACAATACGGTGAAAGCTGGAATAAGCTGCACCGTTCTTCGAGTACGGTTTTCGAGTTCCCCAGCCACTTTTACGAAGTGGCTGTTTTGCTGAAAAAGGAAGCTAAAACAGTCATCGTGTAGGTGTTTTAACGGTTCCCAACATCCCAAATGCGAGGAGCATTTGGTTGTTGTAGGGGCTGGGGTAATTTACCCCAGTAGCCATTTGCTGGCTTTGCCTGCAAACTGGCTATCAAAAAACAAGTGGCTGTTTTGTTTAAAAAATAACAAAAGGAGTCAAAAACATGACTAACCAAAATAAAATAGCCTCCCCACTAACCGAACGCGATTTTCGTAGATTGGTAGACCTTCTAAACGTGTACCTAGGTTTAAGCCAACGCAAAAGGCGGCTATTACTTCAACTCGTTCAAACACTCGCCAAATAGCCCAAAACCCCCTGCATAGCAGGGGAAATTTTACACTTTACCCCTCTACAAAAATCAACTTCCACTCCTCTTCTAAGCAAGAATTTGGTTGTTATGGGGGCTAGGGTAGTTTACCCCAGTAGCCATTTGCTGGCTTCGCCAGTGAACTGGCTATCAAAAATATCAATACCTTCAAGTCTTCACCCACAGCAACTCACGCAAATTCCCACTTACCGCCAAAAAACCATCTCAGCCACCGCCTCAACAACCCTTCACCTTCACCCAGCGCACTCCATCCCTCCCTCACCCCGTGCGTCCACCGTATTGTATACAAAGCGGCGGTAGGAAATATCAAAAAATCGCTCAAATTTAACTTTTTTACACCTTTTTTTACACTTTTTTGACCTCAAATATCACTTTTTAATACCGTTTTATCCCTTATTCACCCTCATTTATCACTATTTTCGACGTTTTTTGCATCGCAATTTTTTTTGTGGGGAAAAATGAAAATCTCCCGTAAACTAAAATAAGATATGAAGAACATGTCCCCCACCGGCTTCGTTGAAGGCCCACACCAAGAATACGCCGAAACCCTACTGGGCGAAGCGCCTTCTGGCAGCCCCGATCCCGAATACGGCATCCGCCAACTCACTGAATCTATTGGCCCTATTGCCCACATGCGCCAAGTTCATGGCGACCGCATTGCCTACGTGGATGACTCTGGCCTGTACGAAGAATACGACGCCCTGATTACGGATATCCCTCACCTTTGGCTCGCCGTCAAAACGGCGGATTGCGTGCCTATTCTTATCAGTAGCCCTTACGCAGTTGCTGCCATTCACTGCGGCTGGCGCGGCTTACAGCAAGACCTCCTCCCTCTCACGCTGGATATTCTCATAAACGAATTTGAGACTGAACCGGAAGATATTCACCTAACTGTCGGGCCACACATCAGCACCATGAATTACCCCGTAAGCGATGAATTTACAGAATACTTCCCACCGGAAAACTTCATTAAAAACAATGGGAAATGGCACTTAAATTTATTTAGCGTCGTAAAAGACCAAGCCATGGAAATGGACGTCATCAGCGATAATATTTGGCACGCCAACCGCTGCACATTAGAGGACGAAAAATTAAATTCTCACCGCCGCAGTAAAACCAACGGCAACCCAGACGACACCGCCCGCAACATCAGCCTCATCCGCTTTACACGCTAACGTCACCCTTAAAATCGCCAAAGGCCGCTGGGTTACAGCGGCCTTTAGTTTAGAATGCACTAAGAAGTCTAGAACTGCTTTTTTGTTGCTCCAAAAACTCCCACATTCATTTCATTAACAGGTTGGATATTCAGTTTATCTGCACCTACTTGATGAGTTGCCCCACCTAGTACAGGCCTAATAACTGGCTGCTCAACCCCTAAAGCACGAAGCCCTAGCTTAGTTTGAGTCTCACTCAACCAATTAGCAGAGTTGTTACCTCCACTATCATTTCCATTATCAAACAATCCCTTCTCCTCCTTCCAAAGGTTTCTGGGTGCCCTTAAAAGGGCAAGATTCATTGATACCTCCCATATTGCCCGATATCTCCCGTTCGTCAAGCCCTTGGGTTATCCACACTCAGAAAAAAAAGACGTTGTCAATCTGTCAGAAACAGTAAAACCTACTGTAAAAACACCTAACAAACTGTTTTTATTTAAAAAAATAATTTGCCTTTTTTAAGAGCATTCATTTAAAAAACCCAGTGGAAGCCATTTTTATACTCCTGACAGATTATTACTCACAGAGTTATCCACAGACATTTTATCGTCAATAAAAATCGCTTCTATGCTAGGTTAGCCCTATGGACGGCATTGATATCCTTAAACAAAAACTAGCAACACTCCCCACCAGCTCAGGGGTTTACCGCATGTTGAATGAAGCGGGGGATATTCTATACGTCGGCAAGGCTAAAAACCTCAAAAACCGCCTAACAAGCTACACTCAACCGGAAAGGCTCAGTACCCGCATCCGCAAAATGGTGTTTGAAACAAGAGAACTTATCATCGTTGAAACCGCTACAGAAGCCGAAGCGTTACTGCTGGAAGCCAACCTCATCAAATCCCTCAAACCCAAATACAACATTATTTTTCGGGATGATGCCAACTACATTAGCGTCCTCATCACACAAGAAGAAACGCCGATGATTCGCCACCACCGCGGCGCCAAACGCCAAAAAGGAGATTACTACGGCCCCTACCCCAGTGCTGATGCCGTCTATAAAACGTTAGATATTCTAGAGCGCACTTTCCGCCTACGTACGTGTAAACCAAGTATTTTTAACCACCGCACTCGCCCATGCCTTAAATATGACATCAAACGTTGCAGCGCCCCCTGTGTCGGAAAAATTTCCCCCGAAAGCTACGCAAAATCTATTCGACAAGCAAAACTCTTTTTGGATGGCAAAAGCACCCAAATCCAAAAAGAACTTCAGCAGGATATGCTCAAAGCCTCTGCCAACTTAGACTACGAGCAAGCCGCTGATATCAGAGACAAACTACAGCAGCTTGTAGCTGTATCCAGCAACAATACAACGCTGACACACGCCATCCCCAGCGGAGATGTTTTCGCCTGCATCATTGAAGGCGGAAAAGCCTGCATCCAAGTTTTTAGCTACCGCAACGGCCAACACATCGGGAACAAACAGTACTTCCCTACAATTGATGCAGAGGACACGCCAAACACAGTTTTGCGCCATTTCTTACCCCAGTATTATGACAGCCGCTTGGCACCACCCATCATTCTCTGTAACGAGCCTCCGCAAGAAGCGGAAGAACTAGCAGAAGCTCTCGCTTTACGCACTTCCCACAAAGTGACCATTCAAACGCCGCAGCGGGGCGATAAACTCACAATCATCAAACAAGCTAGCCATAACGCCCGCCAAAATTTACAACGTTACATTACGGAAAGCAGCAACTGGCAAACCCAAATGACTACTTTTTCAGAACTCCTTACACTAGAAAAACCTATAGAGCGCATTGAGTGTTTTGATATCTCCAATATCTCTGGAAAACAAGCTGTTGCCAGTATGGTTGTTGCCAATACAGAAGGTATGGATAAAAAGGCTTACCGCAAATTCACCATTAACACAAAAGACACCCCCGACGACTACACAATGATGCACGAGGCCCTTACCCGCCGTTACAGTAGGCTCATCAAAGAAAAATCAGCCCTACCTTCCGTTATTTTGGTAGATGGCGGCGTTGGCCACTTAAACATTTTGGTTAAAGTAATGGAAGAATTAAACCTAATAGATGAACCTACCTGCCCCGCCTTAACAGCTATCGCCAAAGGGGAAGAACGCAACAAAGGACTGGAAAAAATATTTTTGCATCAAAACAACGAAACAATTCAACTGGAAGTCCCCTTCAATACACCTCTTATCTTTATGCTACAAAAAGTACGAGATGAAGCCCACCGCTTCGGGATTACGTTCCACCGCCAAAAACGTAGTAAAGGCATTACATCATCAGGGTTAGATGCCATCCCTAACATTGGTGGCAAACGTAAAAAGGCACTGTTGCTTCATTTTGGGTCTTTGACGGGTGTTAAAAACGCTCCAATTTCCGAGCTTTCCAAAGTAGAAGGCATCAGCAAAACACTCGCAGAAGAAATTTATCAGTTCTTCCGTTAAGCTTCTAGTTCCAGCTTCTCTAGCTCCCGTAATCTATCCCGTAATGCTGCTGCTGTTTCAAAATCTAAGTTCTCAGCTGCCGCATACATTTTTTTGCGTACCTCTTTAATTTCCTTAGGCAAATCAGCAATACCCAACCGTTGCACTTTCTTCTGCGCTGCGCGAGATTCTTTCTTCTTATCCTGCATAGCTGCCCCAACAACACCTTCACGCACAGCACGCACAACCGATTTCGGCGTAATGTTATGCTCTTCGTTGTAGGCTATTTGTTTCTGGCGACGGCGCGCACATTCATCCAGCATAGTCTGCATAGAATCCGTCACTGTATCGGCGTACAAAATTGCACGACCATCTACATTCCGTGCGGCACGACCAACCGTCTGAATCAACGATGTCGCACTCCGCAAAAATCCTTCTTTATCGGCATCTAAAATAGCAACTAACCCTACTTCAGGAATATCCAACCCTTCCCGCAACAAGTTAATACCTACCAAAACATCGTAAGCACCTAAGCGTAAATCTCGCACAATTTCGGCACGTTCCAATGTCTCAATGTCGCTGTGCAAATACCGCACGCGCACACCGTTCTCATGTAAGTAATCTGTTAGCTGCTCCGCCATTTTTTTAGTCAGCGTTGTCACCAACGTACGGTACCCCGTCTTAGTAACATTTTGGATTTCCGCCATCAAATCATCTACTTGTCCTTCTACAGGCCGAATAATAACCTCAGGATCAATCAATCCTGTCGGACGCACAATTTGCTCAGTCACATGGCCTTCCGCAGCTTCCTTTTCACGCACTGCAGGCGTTGCAGAAACATAAATCGTCTGCGGCCGCCGAGCATCCCATTCCTCAAACATCAACGGGCGGTTATCCAAAGCCGATGGCAAACGAAACCCATGCTCCGATAACGTCATTTTACGGGCACGGTCTCCCTTATACATCCCACCAACCTGCGGAACCGTTACATGGCTTTCATCAACAAATAGCAACGCATCATCCGGCGCATAATCAAACAACGTCGGCGGAGCTTCCCCTGGCTCACGCCCCGTCAAATGCCGGCTATAGTTCTCAATACCGTTGCAATACCCCAAGCTTCCCATCATTTCCAAATCAAACATCGTGCGCTCATTCAAACGCTGAGACTCCAACAACCGTCCTTCTCCATCAAAAAATGCTAAGCGCTCTTTCAACTCTTCTTTGATGGTCTTCATCGCTGTATGAAGCGCAGGTTTCGGAATCACATAGTGACTATTCGGATAAACCGTCACACCCTCAAGTTCTTTCAACTTACCACCCGTCAACGGGTCCAGCGCAACAATACGCTCCACTTCGTCATCAAATAGCTCTACCCGCCACGCTTCGTCTTCCAAATGGCTCGGAAAAATATCAACCACTTCCCCCTTAGTCCTGAACATCCCTCGTTCAAAAGCTGTTTCATTACGCGTATATTGCAAACCAACTAGCTGCTTAAGTAAAGCATCTCGCTCCACAACATCCCCTACTTTAAGAGGCAAAGTCATGCGGCTATAACTCTCAGGGTCACCAATACCGTAAATGCAAGAAACCGATGCCACCACTATCACATCCCGCCGTTCTAGCAATGCCCGCGTTGCACTGTGCCGCATACGGTCAATTTGTTCATTCACGCTGGATGTTTTTTCGATATACGTATCAGACCGAGCCACATAAGCCTCTGGCTGATAGTAATCATAATAGGAAACAAAATACTCAACCGCATTATTTGGAAAAAATTCTTTAAATTCTTCATAAAGCTGAGCCGCTAACGTCTTGTTATGCGCCATAATAATGGCAGGCCGCCCTGTCTGAGCAATCACATTCGCCATAGTAAATGTCTTGCCCGAGCCCGTTACCCCCAGCAACACACTATCCCGTACACCGCTTTCCGCCCACTTTACTAAATCGGCTATGGCCGTAGGCTGGTCCCCCGCAGGACTAAAGTTTGGCTTAAAATCAAAAACCATGCATTAAATCCCAATACCACGGTGCAAAGCTTCTATAATCACTTCAATACTATCGTGAAAAACAAAAGAGAATAAAATAACGCCCAGTCCTGCAAAAACGAGGTACAAAGCAAACAATATTTTGGAAACAGCCCCCTCTTTTAAAGGGTTTTTCACAAGCACAACACTCGTATAAATATACACACAAATAATAACTACTTTTACATGAATAAACGCGTAAAGCACATACACAAAGCCAGCAATTAAAAAGCTAGAAACAGGGTTTTCAACCTGAGAGGAAATATACTCCAAAATGCCGCACACAATGGCGTACTCAGCTATCTGGAACAGACCACAAAAAATCTTCTCTATCTTAGAGTGGCTGGCATTATCCATCATATCCATACACTTGTTACAAATGTACGTAAAAGCTTTAAAAACGTGCTGAAGCGTATTTTCCATGCGGCATACTAACCTCAAGCATCTGTTTTTGTAAATATGGCTCTAAAATAATCAAAAAGGGAGCCTTCGCCCCCTCTAAAAACAAGTAAATTTAAATTAAATCTTAAACCTGCATAATATCGGTTTCTTTGGAAGACAGTAGAGTATCTACCTGTTTAACAAAGTTATCCGTCAATTTTTGAACATCATTTTCCTCACGTTTTGCATCGTCTTCGGAAAGGTCACCATCTTTTTGCTGCTTTTTGATAACGTCCATTCCATCGCGGCGTACGTTACGGATGGCAATACGAGCTTCCTCCGCGTATTTTTTCGCAACTTTAATGAGTTCTTGGCGACGTTCTTCGTTCAGTTCCGGCATAGGAACGCGCACACTTTGGCCATCTGCCACTGGGTTAAGGCCTAAGCCCGCGTCTCTAATTGCTTTTTCAACTGAGGCAACCATGCCTTTGTCCCACACTTGTACGGTAAGTGTGCGGGCTTCTGGAGCAGAAACAGTCCCTACCTGATTAAGAGGCATACTGCTGCCGTAAGCATCTACCGTAACGGGGTTAAGCAAATCTACACTTGCGCGACCGGTACGTAGGCCCTGAAATTCTTTTTGTAGAGCATTAAGAGCTCCAGTCATTCTTTGTTCTAAATCACTCATGGTTTTATCCTATATCTTTCACATTTACTCTGATGCGCGTACCAGCGTTCTTTTTACCTCACCTTTAAGGGCTTTTAAAATACTTTTGTCGCCAACAACTTTGGTAACCATTAGCGGCATTTTATTATCCTGACACATAGCAATGGCGGAACCATCCATCACGCGAAGGTCTTCCACTAAAGCTGTTTTATAGGTTAGTTCTGGAATGTGCTGAGCGTCAGGGTTACTTTCAGGGTCGCTGGTGTAGATGCCATCTACACGGCTGGCTTTAATCATTAAATCAGCGCTAATTTCGATGGAGCGCAACGCGCCAACAGTATCAGACGTCATAAACGGTTGGCCGCTGGACGCAAAAATAACAATGCGACCTTTTTCAATATGGCGAGTAGCACGACGACGAATAAAAGGCTCTGCCATACGGGCAATATCTAACCCCGTCATAACGCGGGTTTGCACACCTTTTTGTTCCAACACGCTTTGAAGAGCAAGGGCGTTAATCGTCAGTGCTAACATACCCATGTAGTGCGCTTGACCTTCTTCAATACCATTTGCAGCAGCTTCGTGGCCGCGCAGGATGTTACCGCCACCAACTGTTACGGCAACTTCGTACCCTGCTTCTCTAAGTGCCACAAGTTCATCAGCCAGAAGGTTAATTTGGTCTACATCAAGGATTGTATCATCGCCACCAAAGCGTTCACCCGATAGCTTTACTAAAATTCTTTTGTAATCGCTCATAGCTTTTTCCTAACACACTTTTGCGCCAAGAGGAATATTTCCCTCAACTTCTAGAAGGCGTACTTTTTCTTCAGCATCGTAAACGCCAAGGGTGAGACACTCAGACATAAAGTCTGCAATTTGGCGTGGAGGAAAATTTGTTACCGCAAGAACGTAACGGTTCATCAGGTCTTCTTGAGTATAGTGTTCCATAATCTGAGCGGATGATTTTTTGATACCAATGTCATCGCCAAAATCAATCCATAACTTCCATGCTGGTTTACGGGCTTTAGGGAAAGGCTGCACATCAATCACTTTACCCATGCGGATGTCGAGTTTTAGAAAGTCATCAAAGGTTGCTTCTGTTGTCACTGGGTTTCTTTCTTTAGTTGAGAAGGGCAAAAAAAGAGCCGCTTTGCAGCAGCTCTTTTTTAAGTTTGTTAGCCGTTTACGGCTGCGGCAACTTCCGCTGCAAAGTCTTCTTCTTTCTTTTCAATTCCTTCACCCAAGGCAAAGCGTGTGAAAGCAGATAAGCTTGCGCCAGAAGCAGCTTCAGACACAACCTGACCAACTTTACGGTCTGTATCCATCACAAACGCTTGGTCTACAAGGCAGATTTCTTCTGCAAATTTGTTCATACGGCCATCAACAATTTTTTGAACCACATTCTCAGGTTTACCAGAGGCAGCAGCTTGCTCTTCATAAATTGCTTTTTCACGAGCCAATACATCTGGGTTAATGTCATCACGTGTTAAAAACTGTGGGGCAGAAGCAGCTACGTGCATTGCAATTTGCTTGGCTACTTCGTCTTGCGCTGTTGCGCCTGAAATTGTTGTTAGAACACCAATTTTACCACCCATATGAACGTAAGCACCAACAGTACCGCTTTCGTTAGATGCGTAAGCAGCGCGACGTAGGCTAATGTTTTCACCGATTGTAGCAACAAGCTCTGTCTGCTTGTCCTTCACCGTGATGTCGGAATTTGGGTAAGTCATGCCAAGTAGGGTATCTACGTTAGATTCGCCTGATTCAAGCACAAGGTTTAGCATTGTGTCGGCAAATTCTTGGAATTTTTCGTTTTTAGCAGCAAAGTCTGTCTCGGAGTTTACTTCTACCATAGCACCAGCTGTACCGTTGCTAGTTGCTAAAACTTTACCTTCAGCTGCAACGCGGCTAGCTTTTTTAGCTGCTTTAGCAATACCTTTGGTACGCAACCAGTCCATCGCTGCTTCCATGTCACCATTATTTTCAACTAGAGCCTTTTTGGCGTCCATCATGCCGGCGCCGCTTTTGTCGCGTAGCTCTTTTACTTGTGCAGCTGTAACTGTCATTGCAAATCCCTCTTACTTTTATATCAGTTTAATAAAAAGACAGCCGCAGAATACCCAATTTGGGCAGAATTGCAAGGAAAGATTGCGTTGCTGGTTAGGAAAAGCGGGGAAAACCTAGCCAACAAGCAAAAGAATAAGCAATAAAACGCCTAAACCAATGGCGATGGCCATGGTTGGGTTGGCAGCGTAGCTTTCTTTCACTTGTTCGGAAACATTTTTGTAGGCATCTTCCGCCTTACGGGTAATATCATGCTCTTCTAGTTCTTTGAGACGAGCTTCAATAGCATCCAGCCTTTTTTCAACTGTTGGTTTGGTGGATTTCTTAGGTGTTGCCTTTGTGGTCGTCTTTTTAGCTTTGGCAGGTGCTTTCTTAGTAGCGGCCATAGGTCTTCCTTCCGTCTCGTATTTTCGTTGTATTTATGTAGTTATTATA
>JAPPOO010000012.1 GCA_028817875.1 Alphaproteobacteria bacterium
TTTGACGCTTTTTATGCCGCAATTTTTTTTAACCAAATAAACGAAAAAGCCAACGAGATATTTTTTGTGTCTTGGGTGCATATAAAGCCTTGCTGTAATAGGCACTTACAGCTTTTCTATTGATTTCCGAGAACGTTGGGTAGGCGTGAATAACGTTTGAAAGTTCGGATAGTTTCATCCTCTTATGAATCATCAAACCCCAAACAGGCAAAAGCTCTCCAGCGTGCGCTGACAGGGCGTTTACGCCTAGAATACGTCCTTTATAATCTGTAATGATTTTAAGCAATCCTGTTGTTGCACGCTCTGTGCGGTTACGGTCTACATCCTCGGCTTTTACTGTGGTTACAGTTACTTTGTCGCCATAGCGTTGCTTAGCTTGTTCTAACGTTAAGCCAATGTGCGCAAGCTCTGGGTCAGTATAGGTAACCCACGGAATATTATGGTGTTTTCGTTTGGTCAAAAAGTTACCGAACAGAACTCTTTTAATAAATATAGTCGCTTGGTCAGCAGCCATATGCGTAAAGCGGTAGAGGCCTGTGACGTCTCCCACAGCGAAGATATTTGGGTTACTTGTGCGTTGCTGGCTGTTTGTGTAGACGCCTTTGTGTGCGTCATAATCAACGCCAGCCTTTTCCAAGCAAAGGTTTTCAACATTTGGCTGGCGACCAGTTGCAACCAACAAATGAGAAGCCTTAAATGAGCCACTATTGGTATCTAACGTAATGTTTCCGCCAGCTTGACTTACTTGGTTAATTTTACATTCCGTACAAATAGTTATACCTTCTTCTTGCAGACTTTGGTGAAGTACTTCAGTTAGTTCTGAGTCATCATGCGGGAGGATTTTAGCGTTGGATTGAAAGACAGTAATCTTGCTGCCTAAGCGGCTAAATGCTTGAGCCATTTCAATACCAATAGGGCCTCCACCAATGATAGCAAGGTGTTTTGGGCGTTGCTTTAAATCAAAGATGGTTTCATTTGTTAGGTAGGAGATTTTTTCTAAGCCTGAAATAGTTGGTAAGGCTGGTTTTGAACCCGTTGCGATAATTATTCGACGGGCTGCTACTTGGCGCCCTGTGGGTGTGCCGATTGTTTTTTTATCTATAAAATAGCCGTATTCTTGGATTACAGTTACGCCGTAGGACTCAAAACGTTCAATAGAGTCGTGCGGGGCGATTTGAGCGATAACATCCTGTACATGCTGCATAACTTTTGGGAAATCCACGTGTACTTTAGTAGAAATACCAAATTTAACGGTTTGCTGAGAGGTCTGAGCCGCTTTTGCAGCAGCAAGCAAAGCTTTACTTGGAACACAGCCATAGTTAAGGCAATCGCCTCCCATTTTGCCTCCTTCAAATAGGGCGACTTTATAACCAAGTTGAGCGGCAACAGCCGCTATGACTAAGCCGCCAGAGCCTGCTCCTAAAATAGCAAGATCAAATTTTTCGATTTTACTCATGCAGTTACCTTTTAGTGCGTATTTTTTTGATTAAGATTGGTAATAGTACCAACAGGCCAAGCAGTGTGAAAGCTAGGATGGTTTTTATTGTTAGTAAGTCTTCTAATGTTTTTATGTGGGCTAAGTTAGAACCTAGATTCACATATACGAATGTACCAGGGGCAATTCCGAGTGCTGTTGTTACAATGTATGTGGAGAGCTTGATTGAAAATAAAGCTGGCAAAATATTAACGATAACAAAAGGAAATACCGGTACAAGTCTTAAGAATAACAGGTAAGAGAACGCGCTCTCTTCAATTTCGCTACTGATTGTTCCTTGAAATTTTTTGACCTTATTACGCAAACTTTCTCCAAAAGTACTTTTGGCAATGGTGAATACTATTACGGCGCCGCTTGTGGCTCCAATGATAACCCACAAAGTACCTAACCATGAGCCAAAAATAGCGCCACCTAGCAGGGTAAGTAATGTTGCAGCAGGAAGGGATAAAGCTGTGATAACAGTGTATAAGGTGATGAAAGAAACTGTAACCAGTATAGGGGTTTGCCGATACTTCAGGAGTGCTTCTTCCCGAATTAGTTGGATGTTTTCCAACGTGGCGTACTCTAGCCACCCGCTTAGATAGACAGCAGCAAGTGCGGTGGCCAATAAAATTAACGGTAAATATTTCTTTAAATATCTCATATGTGCCTACGTATTCGCTTTGATTTGTATGCAAGTTACATTTTTGTATGCTTATGGCATTGACTTTAACCTATAAATTGGTTATAAGGCAGCACGTTTTTGTGTAAACAAAGACAAATTAATTGAGATTAAAGGGTTTTGAGTCATGGGTACAAAGAGAACATATCAGCCGAGCAAGCTTGTGCGTAAGCGTCGTCACGGCTTCCGTCAGCGTTTGTTAAAAGCATACCACATTTTGAAAAACCGCCGTGCGAAGGGGCGCAAACGCCTTTCTGCTTAGGTTTTACCCTAAAATGTTAAAAACTCCGCATTTGCGGAGTTTTTTTTACGTTTACGTTGTTTATATGGCTGGAGGCAGAACACCACGGGTTTACCCGTGGATGTCTATGATTTTACAATGCAGTTAGGGCCTTTTTCTCGGGCCGCGCTTAGTTTTTGATCGATTACATAAAGGAGGCCAGCCATGTCTGTTACAGCAGGATCACTGCTTTCAATGATGCCGCCGTTAGCGGTTGTGTGAACAGGGCCAATGCTTACTTCTAGCTCTTTATCAATGCTTTTACGGATGCGTTCAGCGAGGATGAACGCACCTTTAGTATCTGTTTCTGGAAGAAGTACTAAGAATGTACGCTCGCCTGTGCGGCCTGGGGAGTCACAATCCCGAATGTGCTTACGAACGGCGCGGGCAGCCTCTGAAACCAGTAAATTCATATCGTTTGTGCTCAAGTGAGGGAGGTGTTCGTTGCCTGAAAAAACGTCTAACTCTAATGCCAGTAAGGAAAAAGAGTTCTCGTAACGTTGGGCGCGGTAAAGTTCTTTTTCCAGTAAGTGAAAAATATAGCGACGGGAGAACATGTTGGTTACTTCATCGTAAGCCATGAGCTCTCTTAGGTATTTAACGGCGGATTCCAGCGCTTTTCCAGAGCGTTCCAGTGTAATAACTAGGTCTGTTATTTTGGCCATTTCTTCGCGGTTAATGGAGATATTTCCATTCTGCAAAGTGAGGCGGACTTTGTTCGATTTTACGCGGCCGATAAAGCCTTCAGCCTCTTCCAAAGCTGTTTCAATATCACGTATTGTCTTGATATCCTGCTGAATTCCTGCGGTTTCGTTCATATTATTCGCTTTTCTTATATTGGAACGTTACTTAGCACCACTTAACTTACAATATCTTAAAGGTTTTTGGCAAGGAGAGATTATACCCACCTCAAGGGTTGAGGAAAGTAATAGGTGGCTACTTAAATTATTTGTCTGATATTTATTTTTCCCCACAAAAAAATTGCGACGCAAAAAGCGTCAAAATCAGTGATAAATGAGGGTGGATAAGGGATAAAACGGTATTAAAAAGTGATATTTGAGGTCAAAAAAGTGTAAATT
>JAPPOO010000037.1 GCA_028817875.1 Alphaproteobacteria bacterium
GAACCATAATAGCGCCACCACCATATTTAACTGTTTTAAACTGTAAACTTAAGGAAGGACTTAAAATGTCTGAAATGCAAAACTACCTTACGGATAGTAATAAAAGAATGGCGGTAACTATTGTTGTAATTCTCTGGAAAGCAAAAGAATTTCCAGAAATAGGGGTGGATCATCCAGAATTTGTAGAGCTTTTCAATAAGCTTCTCCAAAAAATAGCCTCTGATAGCTCAGTCAACAATAGTGAAGAAAGTCATTTAGCTACACTGTTGGGTGTAATACTCAAATTGATATCTAAAAGCGTACCTTTTGATTTCCAGGATATTCCTCCCATGTTCTTTGGGGAGAAAGCGTACCCCTTAAACGTAGAAATGGCGGCGAATCCTAGTAACGGCATGGTCAGATTCTGGATCAACGGTAACCAACAGTTAGTTGATTCTTTCAATGTTGGAAAATAGGCATCTATTGCTGTGGGACTCATCAACATGATGAGCCTCACAGCACACAATAAAAAAAAGCCACCCAAGGGCATTTCTTAGAAGTTTTTTTGCTTTTTTGTGCATTTTTTGGTCAAAATTTACACTTTTTTGACCTCAAATATCACTTTTAAATACTGATTTATCCTTTATTCACCCTCATTTATCACTGATTTAGATACTGTTTGCGTCGCAAATTTTTTTTATGGGGAAAAATGAATCTGAATACAAAAATATAGAACTAAATTTATGGTGTTTTAAAAGTTCCCAACATCCCAAATGCGAGAAGCATTTGGTTGTTGTGGGGGCTGGGGCCTTGACCCAGAGCCATTTGCAGGCTTCGCCTGTGAACTGGCTATATCAAATTCTAATTGAGTTTTTGTCATAACCCGTGTAAATAGCCCCCATGCCAGTAAGAATTGAACACGCCGTAGAAAATACCACCCCCGCCGCCAACCAAGCGGCTAAGCGTATGTTTATTAAGTCTTATGGCTGCCAAATGAATGTGTATGATGGCCTCCGCATGGCTGAACTTCTCACCCCATTAGGGTACGAGCTTCAAGACGCTGCAGATGGCGCTGACCTTGTGATTCTCAACACATGCCACATTCGCGAAAAGGCAGACGACAAAATGTTTTCCGACATCGGCCGCTTCCGCAAAACCGCGGCTGATAACGCAATCATCGCTGTTGGCGGTTGCACAGGCCAAGCCCTCGGCGCTAAGTTGATGCAGCAAGCGCCTGCCGTTTCAATCGTTTTTGGCCCTCAAACGTACCACCGCCTACCAGAGTTTATAGAAAAAGTTGAAACTGGTCGCACACAACGCGCCGCAGGCCACAAAAATGCGCCCATTCGCGTTTCTGACACTGACTTTCCGGAGTTGGAAAAATTTGACAAATTACCTCAAGCAAACAGCTATGGGCCTTCAGCTTTCTTAACAATTCAAGAAGGATGCGATAAATTTTGCACTTATTGTGTCGTTCCTTACACCCGCGGTGCCGAGATTTCTCGCCCAGTAAACCACATCCTTGAAGAAGCACAGGAAATGGCGGAAAACGGAACGCGAGAACTGGTTTTATTGGGGCAGAATGTTAATGCTTACCATGGCGAAGATGTTGACGGAAACGAAGTTACTCTCGCTAAATTATTAGATAAATTGGCGGAAATAGAAGGGATTGCGCGTTTACGTTTTGTAACAAGTCATCCTCAAAATACAACGCAAGATTTAATGGAAGCTTTTCGTGATAATCCAAAGCTGATGCCGTTTTTCCACCTACCTGTGCAAGCTGGCAGCAACAAAATTTTACAGGCTATGAACCGTAGCCATACAGCAGAAGAATACTTAGCAATATTAGATAAAGTGCGCGAATACTGTCCTGATATTGCTATGAGCGGCGATTTTATTGTCGGATTCCCAGGAGAAACCGAGGAAGACTACCAGCAAACACTAGCTATCGCACACGCATCTAAGTATGTGTACGCCTATTCTTTCGCATACTCACCACGCCCAGGTACACCAGCAGCAGATATGCCGAACCAAGTGCCAGAAGATATTAAAAAAGAACGCCTTGCAGGGCTTCAGGCTGTTTTAGATAATTCACAAGAAGAGTTTAATAAAACGTTTGAAGGCAAAACAATAGAAGTTTTGGTGGAAGAAATGGGTGGGAAAATTGACCAGTTGAGAGGTCGCAGTCCTCACAACGTAGCGGTTAACTTCACAACAGGCCTTACCAGTGAGAAACTAAACCGCCGCTTGATAGGAGATATCCTAAAAGTAAAAATCACTGAAGCTGGCGCTAAAAGCCTTATGGGCGAACTTATTTCCTAGTAAATAAATGAGTGTAAAGTTCATTATACTTGTTTTACAATATTCCCAAGAACGACAACAAATAAGTGGAAGCAAATGTCGGAAAATACGGTAGATACGCCAGAAAATAATATAGAACAAAACGGAAAAGAACCCGTTTACCTCAAGTTCTCCAGTAATGCCTTATTAATGGAATTGTGTGGGCGACATGATGCCCACTTGCAGCAAGTAGAAGAGCGTCTCGGTGTTCAACTAGTAACACGCGGAAACCAGTTAGCCATTCTAGGGCCTGCTGACCAAGTTGAAAAAGCTAAAATAGTATTAGAAGATTTGTATGAGCTTTTACAAAGCGGTCTTCCCGTTGCAGCCCCGCAAATAGATGCAGCTTTACGCGTGACAGATGGCCTTTTAGGGGCTCAACTGCGTCCATCTGACCTCATGGGGCAAGATGTGATTTTAAATACACCAAATAAAAAGGTGGCGCCGCGCTCCGTTCAACAACATGTTTATGTGGCAGCCTTGCAAAGTAGTTCTCTAACGTTTGGTCTTGGCCCCGCAGGGACAGGAAAAACCTACTTAGCAACGGCTTATGCTGTTCAAGGATTAATACAAAAAAAATATAAAAAACTTATCTTAACACGCCCAGTTGTAGAGGCTGGAGAGAGGCTAGGTTTTTTACCGGGAACGTTAGAAGAAAAAATAGATCCATATTTACGCCCATTTTTTGATGCCTTGGACGATATGGTTGGACGAGAAAAAGTAGATAAGTGGCGTGAACAAGGAGTTATTGAAATTGCACCGTTAGCCTATATGCGTGGTAGAACACTAGAAAAATGCATCATGATTTTAGACGAAGCTCAAAATACAACAACAACGCAAATGCGGATGTTTTTAACGCGTATGGGTGAGGGAAGTAAGGCTATTGCAACAGGTGATATTACCCAAAGCGATTTACCAAAAAGCCAAATATCAGGGCTTAAGCAAGCGGTGCAAGTTTTAGAAGGTTTGGCTGATATTGAGGTAACGAGATTTAGTGAAGCTGACGTCGTTCGTCACGAATTGGTTGCGCGCATTGTCCAAGCCTATGAAGAGAAAGATCGTCAAATTAGTATGAAACTAGATAGCGAATGACAGCTTTTTTTGAGTTTAGGTTAGTTAAGACAGAAAACTAATTCTCTTCAGCCGCTTCAGCAGCCATACTCTTAATCATGTCTAAAACTTTTTTACGAACTTTTTCATTCTCGATAGCATAGTAAGACCTGACAAGTGTCAAAGTTTCGCGTCTAGCCATTAAGTCCTCTTCAAGAGAAGGGGTATCTTCTGCAATGCTAGCACTGCTCTTAGGAGCGTATCCGTCAAAGAAAAAAGAAACAGGAACTTCAAGAACACGGCCAATTTGGAAAAGGCGGCTAGCACCTACACGGTTAGAACCGTTTTCATATTTCTGTACTTGCTGAAAAGTAATCCCAAGGGCATCAGCAAGTTTTTCCTGACTAACACCTAGCAAAGTACGTCTCTGCTTAAGGCGTTTGCCAACATGAATATCTACAGGGTTAGGTTTGCTCACAGTCATAGCTCTTATATAGAGCATTTAATGCAAGTATGCAAAGCTTAGAAGGCGATTTGTCATATCTTTTTTAAGTATTCTTTAAAAAACAAAGAGATACGAATCCATGCTGTAGGGGAAATAGCCTGAGGAATATGAATATTTTTAGCTATTATTTTTTGTGGAGGTAGTTTTTCGACAATATGCCCATAGCCATTCACAACGGCAGAAATGCCTGTGTTGGCGATTCTTACAAGGGGGAGTCCTGTCTCTACTGCCCGTAAACGAGCAAGAGCAAAGTGCTGGTATGGTGCAGTTGTGCCGTCAAACCAATTATCGTTAGTAATATTTAGTAAAAACTGTTGGTTTTCAAGGTGTCGGGCTACATAAAAAGGGAATGAAGTCTCGTAGCAAATAAGAGGAAGTGCCTGAAGATTTTCTTCTAAGTCAAGAACAGGTGGTGCTGTGCCAGATGTATAGGTAGCTCGATTAAAGGAAAGTGTGCGTAAAAAACGTTGAGTGATACTGGAAAAAGGGAGGGTTTCGCCAAAAGGTACTAAAATACGTTTGTCATAAATAGGGCTAAGGTGAGCACGGTAGTTTATCGTAGAGATGCTATTAAAAGCTTTCTGTCCCTTCTTTTGGTCAAAGTCAAAGCGTAAAAAACCAAGAGTGAGTTTTTGGTAAGGGCTAAGGTGGCGAGCCAGCATTTGACGTAAACTTGTATCTGAATCTACCTCATAGGCTACGGCAGTTTCAGGCCATATAATATGCTTAACTTCGGGATCATTTGTTTGCATAAGGTCAACATGCCTATGTAAAAACTCCCGACGTTTAACATCATCCCATTTATGAGCAGTTTCAATATTTGCTTGTACAAGTCGGACTTTTGTTAGAGGGGTAAACGAGGTGTCACTTTGATATAGTCTATAGTAACCAAAGCCTGCTTGTCCCGCCAAAAGAAGTAATAACGATACAAGAGAGGTATAATTAAGTCTTAAGAAACTAGCAGCTAACAAGGCAAAAAAACTAAGTAAAAATACACTGCCAACGCTAGCAAGCTGCATCATAATGAGGTTGCCAGCAAAAATACTGCCGATAGGGTTCCAAGGGAAATGGATAGGAGGGAAATTTCTTGCAAGTTCAAAAAGTAACCATAAGAAAATAAAGGTCGCAGTGCGCCACTTTTTAGGAGCTTTGTAAGCAGTTCCAGTAATACATCCAGTAAAACAAGAGAAAATAACTGTAATGAGACAGAGTGCTGGAACACCTGCCCAAATAGCAGGGCCCCACTGCCCTCCAGCATCAATGTAGAAAGCTCGCGGGATCCAGTATAGAGAAGTTAAATAATGCCCAATACCAAATAGAAAACCAACAAAGAACGCTTGTTTGAAAGAGGAGGCGTGCCGCATAAAAAAAAGAAGGCCGCTTAAGGATAAAATGCTAATTGGCCAAAGAAAAAAAGGCGCAAAACCAAGCGTAAGAAGAGTGCCAAGAAGGAAGATAGCTCCACCTGTAGGGTAAGAGAGTGATAAACTAGTAAACCGTTGCAATAATAACAGCATGGGCAAAATATAGCATATTTCTAATAAAAGTCCTTTTTCTTTCCCCTTGCTGTTAAGGGGTAGCTTAGAGTACTCTAAAAGGCAAATAAATGTAAGAAGGCGTTAATAAGGGCCCGCATAATATAGTAATGAGAAATATTTCCTCCATCGTTACACTGCTATTTATAGCAGGCGTCGCTTATGCCGCAGATGACTGGGCGAATTTGGGGACGGTCTCTAATACAGTAGCAGGATACTTATGCGACGTAACAGATGATGGTAAAGACATTATTTGTGAAGGGCCAAATCCTTACGTTGATAGTAGCGGTAATGTAGGAATCGGCACATCTGCCCCCCAAACCGCACTAGAAGTAGCAGGTACAATCTCCGCCACAGGTGTAGAGGTGGCAGGTACTGTAACAGCCACCAACTTCGTAGGTGATGGGAGCGGTTTGACAAACGTATCGGCAGGCAGTGCAGACTGGTATGATGTAACCAACATCCCAACAGGCGTAGTCAATATTAGTAACACAGCCCTAGATGCCGCCGAGCTAGGCGAACTCCAAAATATTGACACAACCACCATTTCCGCCGCCCAATGGGATTATGTAGGCGCCCTAGACCAAGGCCTAAGCACCACAGCAGATGTGCAATTTGCCAACCTAGATGCCAGCAGTATCTCCATCACAGGTCACCTATCAGCAACCACCATCTCCGCCACGTACATTGAGGGGGATGGCTCACTCCTAACTAATTTAAACCCTGCAGCACTAAGCGGTTATGACGCAGCACGAATCGTATCAGGCACAACAGACATAACCGTCAATGAAAACACGAGCATTTCGTTTACCACTGCGGGTACTGAGGTAGCAGTCATAGACGCCAGTGGTAATATGGGAATCGGCACATCTGATCCTCAAACTTCCCTAGAAGTAGCAGGTACAATCTCCGCCACAGGTGTAGAGGTGGCAGGTACTGTAACAGCCACCAACTTCGTAGGTGATGGGAGCGGGTTAACAAATGTACCAGTTGGAGCTGTAAGTGGATTAGATACAGCTACAATAGTATCTGGAACAACAAATATAACAGCCAATGAAAATACATCAATTTCATTTACTACAGCAGGTACTGAAAGAGCTGTAATCACTGCTGCAGGAGATGTGGGTATAGGAACCGATGCGCCCGGTACAGAATTAGAAGTTTCAGGAACTATAACAGCAGATTACTTCGTAGGAGACGGCTCTTTGCTCACGAACATCCCTGCGGCAGCTGTGAGTGGTAGTGTGGGAGCTTTAGATGACTTATCCGACGCGATTACAGATTATGCCACCGCCCATAGCATGTACCTCGGCTCTGGCGCAGGCGCAGCAGCAGGTACAACCAGTACTTACAACATAGCTTTAGGTGAAAACGCTTTAGCTGTAAATGACGGCGGAGACCGTAACGTGGCTATTGGCTATAATGTGTTAGACGCTAATACGACAGGGCAAGATAATGTCGGTATTGGTTATCAAGTACTAACTGACAATGCCGCAGGCATTAGGAACATAGGTGTAGGTTATAGCGCTTTGGCAAATAATACATCAGGGCAATCAAACATAGCGCTTGGGTATAATGCCCTAAATCAAAACGCAACTGGAAGCGATAATATAGCCATTGGCCTAGTCACATTACAAAATAGTACAGGAAACGATAACATAGGGTTAGGTTCTTGGGTACTCAATGCAAATACTAGTGGATCTAGTAATGTAGCAATTGGTCGTTCCAGCCTAATTAATAATACAACTGCTAACAATAATACTGCTATTGGTTTTAATGTCCTTTATGATAATAGAATCGGATCTGAAAATGTTGGAGTTGGATCGTATGCATTATACGATAACACAAATGCTCGAGGAAATACTGGAATTGGATATAATGCGCTGAACGATAACGAAGATGGAAACTATAACATAGCAGTAGGGTATAATGCTCTTGATATAGCTAGTGGTCATAGTGTGACAGGAACTGTGGCTGTAGGATATAGAGCGGGTTACAATGCGCAAAGTGGAGCTAATTATAATACGTTTGTAGGCTACGAAGCTGGTGATAGTATTACCACAGGCTCCAACAACACTTTGTTGGGCTATCAAGCTGGTGATAGTATTACCACAGGCTCCAATAATATTATCATCGGTCAAGTAGCAGACGCAATTTCCACCACAGCCGATGACCAATTAAACATCGGAAATACTATCTACGGAGACTTAAGCACAGACCAAGTTGGTATCGGCGTAACTGCCCCCCAAACCGCACTAGAAGTAGCAGGTACAATCTCCGCCACAGGTGTAGAGGTGGCAGGTACTGTAACAGCCACCAACTTCGTAGGTGATGGGAG
Organism: Alphaproteobacteria bacterium; assembly: GCA_028817875.1. Classification (GTDB taxonomy): domain Bacteria; phylum Pseudomonadota; class Alphaproteobacteria; order UBA2136; family JAPPOO01; genus JAPPOO01. The sequence goes on from JAPPOO010000037.1 coordinate 7,748, forward strand.
CGGTTTAACAAATGTACCTGCAGGAAGTGCCGATTGGTACGACGTAACTAATATCCCAACAGGCGTAGTCAATATCAGTAACACAGCCCTAGATGCCGCCGAGCTAGGCGAACTCCAAAATATTGACACGACAACAATTTCCGCCGCCCAGTGGGACTACGTCGGTGCCCTAGACCAAGGCTTAAGCACCACAGCAGATGTGCAATTTGCTAACCTAGATGCCAGCAGTGTCTCCATCACAGGTCACCTATCGGCAACCACCATCTCAGCTACCTATATTTCAGGGGATGGTTCGTTATTAACCAACATTGCCGCAGGTGCGGTTACAATAGGTATTGATGATCTAACCGACGCTGCGGTAGACTCAACTAACAATAATGTATTCCTTACTCATGAAGGTGGCACTCTTATCAGCCCAACTAGTAACTACAATACAGCTTTAGGGCTTTACGCGTTGGATGCTTTAGAAGCAGGTGCAGACTATAATACAGCACTGGGTTACAACGCTTTAGGTTTAGCAACAACTGGAGATGATAATACAGCTCTTGGATATGATGCATTAAGAAACAATACGACAGGCTCCCAAAACACAGGGATTGGCTCCATAGTATTACAAGCTAATACAACAGGCTCTAACAATACAGCAGTAGGAGATGGTGTATTAAGGAATAACACGACAGGCGGAAATAATGTAGGTATTGGTAATGCAGGGACTCTCCAAAATAATGTAATAGGAAGTTACAATATGGCCTTTGGGGGAGGAGCACTGAGTTCCAATTTAGTAAGTTACAATGTAGGGTTTGGAAGAAGTGCACTAGCTAATAATGTGAGTGGACAGCAAAATATAGCGATAGGTGACCGGGCTTTGACTGGGGTTTCGGGGGTATACAGTGTTACTCGCACAATTGCTATTGGAGCTAGCGCTGGATATGAAGTAGAAACTGGTGCTGACAATAATGTATTTATTGGTTATCGCTCTGGGCATGATGTTACCACAGGTGCTAACAACACATTTCTTGGGTACCAAGGAGGTGATAATGTTACTACAGGTTCCAACAATATTATTATCGGTCAAGATGTAAATGCCGTATCTGCTACTGCCGACGACCAACTCAATATCGGAAACACCATCTACGGTGACCTAAGTACAGATCAAGTCGGTATTGGCGTAACCGATCCTCAAACTGCATTAGAAGTAGCCGGCACAATCTCCGCCACGGGTATAGAGGTGGCAGGTACAGTAACAGCCACCAACTTCGTAGGTGATGGGAGTGGTTTAACAAATGTAACTGCAAGTGGTGCAGACTGGTACGACGTGACGAATATCCCGACAGGTGTGGTAAATATTAGTAATACGGCGCTAGACGCTGCTGAGCTAGGCGAACTCCAAAATATTGACACAACAACAATTTCCGCCGCCCAGTGGGATTACGTGGGTGCCCTAGATCAAGGTCTGAGCACCACAGCGGATGTGCAATTCGCTAATTTGGATGCCAGCAGCGTCTCCATCACAGGTCATCTATCTGCAACCACCATCTCCGCCACGTACATTGAGGGGGATGGTTCGTTATTAACCAACATTGCCGCAGGTGCGGTTACAATAGGTATTGATGATTTAACAGATGCAGCAGTAGATAATACAAATAATAACGTGTTCTTAACTCATGAAGGTGGCGCTCTTATCAGTCCAACTAGTAATTTTAATACAGCGCTGGGCATAAACGCACTAGACTCTTTAGAGACTAATGCTGATGGTAATACAGCTATTGGTTATAATGCATTAACGGCTAACACAACAGGTTATCAAAATACTGCTGTTGGTTACCGTGCACTAGCTGATACAACCACAGGGTATTTTAACTCAGCATTTGGTCATGATGCTCTTTGGAAAAATACAACAGGCTATCGTAATACGGCATTGGGGTACGCGACTCTCAGCGAAAATACAACAGGCCGAGAAAATGTTGCAGTTGGCTATGCCAGCTTAGTAAATAATACAACAGGTATTTGGAATACAGCTGTAGGGGTAAATACTTTAAATGGGAATACAACGGCTAATGGGGGAGCGGCATTTGGCTATGGGGCATTGCAATATAATCAATTTGGTGCATACAATATAGCTATTGGTAAAGACGCTATGCACTACAATGTAAATGGAGGTAGCAATGTAGGTATAGGATCAAATGCGCTGCGCGGGGTAAGTAGCCATAGCACAACAGGAACCGTAGCTGTTGGAGCTAATGCAGGACTTTCTATCCAAAATGGTTCAAACTACAATACGTTTGTAGGCTACCAGTCAGGTGATAGTATAACCACTGGTGCTCAAAATACTTTTTTAGGTTACCAATCTGGTCAAAATGTCACCACAGGTTCCAATAATATTGTTATTGGTCAGGCCGTAGACGCAATTTCTACCACAGCTGATGACCAACTCAATATCGGAAACACCATCTACGGAGACCTAAGTACAGACCAAGTCGGTATCGGTATAACTGACCCGCAAGCTGCCTTAGAAGTAGCCGGTACAATTTCATCTACAGGTGTTATTGTAACTGGAACTGTGACAGCAACAGCTTTTGTAGGAGATGGTTCTGCCCTTACAGGCATAGCTGGTGATAATTTAGGTGACCATACTGCCACCCAAGCTTTAGATATGGCAGGGTTTGATATAGATGCAGCGGGTACAATTTCTGCTACTGCCGTAAGTGCAACAACAGTATCAACTACAATTATTCAAGTAGGAAGCGCTTCTGTAACTTGTAGTAATGATCTTCTAGGCTCTCTTTACTACGATACTGTAACTGGAAGGATGCATATATGTCGTCCGTAATATATATGTTAGTAAACTTGTTGCCGTATAGAGGATGTGTTAGCGTCGATCAAGTAGAAAAAAAACAAAGAAAAATGCCTCCATTGACAAAAAAATTTGTCACGGTACTGATTTTATGCAGCTCTTTCGGGGTAGTCACTTCCTACGCTCAAAGCTGGGGGAAAATCGCAACAGCAGCAACAACAACAGCAGGCTATTTATGTGATGTAACCAGTGATAGTAAAGACATCATTTGTGAAGGCCCAAACCCATACGTAGACGCAAGTGGTAATTTAGGTGTAGGCACAATTACGCCAACAACAGCTTTAGAAGTAGCCGGGGTTGTTTCTGCTAGCGCTTTTGTAGGTGATGGCTCAAGTTTGACCAACATTGCCGCAGGTGCGGTTACAATGGGTATTGATGATCTAACAGATGCAGCGGTAGATAATACAAATAATAATGTGTTTTTAACTCATGAAGGCGGAGCAGCAGGAGCCAATAATGACTATAACATAGCTATAGGACAAACAGCTTTAGATTCACTTGACAATGATGCAACAGCCAATGCAGGGGATTGGAACGTAGCTGTAGGGTATGATGCCTTAACAAAAAATACAGTAGGACATGGTAATGTAGCGATAGGTGGGATGGATGCGCTAAGCGAGAATATCTCAGGAGACTACAATATAGGTATTGGTAGAGAGGCGTTAGAGGAAAACACTGTAGGAAGGGGAAATTTAGGAATAGGGTACCGTGCTCTTACCTCTAACTCTGTAGGGAGTCATAATATTGGTTTGGGTTATTTAGCTTTAAACGGTATAGCAGGGCACAGTGTAACAGGTACAGTAGCTATTGGTTATCAAGCAGGGAGCGGTGCTCAAACAGGTGGGAATTACAACACATTGATAGGTTATGAAGCTGGGGAATCAATAACAACAGGTACAAATAACGTAACATTAGGCTATGAAGCTGGAGATAATATAACAACTGGCTCTAATAACATTGTTATTGGTCAGGCAGTAGACGCCGTATCCACCACAGCCGACGACCAACTAAACATCGGGAACACCATCTACGGAGACCTAAGCACTGACCAAGTTGGTATTGGCGTAACTGACCCACAGGTTGCTTTAGAAGTAGCAGGTACAATCTCCGCTACAGGGGTAGAGGTAGTAGGCACAGTAACAGCTACTAACTTCGTAGGTGATGGAAGTGGTTTGACAAATGTGCCAGCAGGCAGTGCAGACTGGTATGATGTAACCAACATCCCAACAGGCGTAGTCAATATTAGTAACACAGCCCTAGATGCCGCCGAGCTAGGCGAACTCCAAAATATTGACACAACCACCATTTCCGCCGCCCAATGGGATTATGTAGGCGCCCTAGACCAAGGCCTAAGCACCACAGCAGATGTGCAATTTGCCAACCTAGATGCCAGCAGTATCTCCATCACAGGTCACCTATCAGCAACCACCATCTCCGCAACGTACATTGAAGGTGACGGTTCACTCCTAACCAACATTGCTGCAGGTGCAGTTGCAATGGGTATTGATGATCTAGTTGACGGAGAATACAATCTAACAACAGATAATATGTTTATTGGTCACCAATATGGAACAGCTCTAACAAACAATACAGGAAATCTTGCAATTGGTGAAAATGCGTTAGATTCACTAACTGACAGCGCAACAGGTAGTGAAGGCGATTTTAATACAGCAATAGGCTTGAGTGCGTTAACTGCTAATACAACGGGGTATAACAGTACAGTAATAGGTTATCAGGCAGCTTTAAATAATACAGTAGGAGACCGATTATTAGCAGTTGGTTCAAGTTCTCTACGTAATAATATTGCAGGGGTTGATAATGTTGGATTAGGTGTAAGCTCTTTGCACTATAACCAAGGAGGAGACGGAAACACAGCTATTGGTGGGTATGGCGTATTACGAGGTAATGCTGTAATGGATGTAAGTTTTAATGTAGCTATTGGTAGTGGAGCTGGCTACAATATAGCCACTGGTGCAGATAATAATGTATTGGTAGGTTACGAGGCTGGTAACGTTGTAACAACAGGTGCCAATAACACCTTTTTTGGCTATCAAGCGGGTGATAATATTACAACTGGCGACAATAATATTGTCATTGGCGCAGGTATAGATGCTGTATCCACCACTGCTGACAATCAACTAAACATCGGAAATACTATCTACGGTGACCTAAGTACAGATCAAGTTGGTATCGGCGTAACTGACCCCCAAACTTCCCTAGAAGTAGCAGGCACAATCTCTGCCACAGGTGTGGAGGTAGCTGGTACAGTCACAGCAACTAACTTTGTAGGTGATGGGAGCGGTTTGACAAATCTATCTGTTAGTGGAGATCAAATTGTAAGTGGTACAACCAGTGTAGTAGCAAGTGAAAATACAAGTCTAACTTTCACCACTGGTGGTACAACAGCCATGGTAATCGGAAGTGATCAGCAGGTTGGTATCGGTACTGACACACCAAGCGATACTTTACACATCCATACAGATAACGGTAGAATTCGTTTATCTCATTCTGCCACAAATACTGTAAATCAAATTCTCTTTTACGAAGATGCCACATTACAGGCGAGCATAGGGGTTCTTGGTACGGCACATGCTGCAACAGATCGCCAAAATAATATGGAAATTAATACACGTAATAGTGGAGATTTGATTTTCCAAACTTTGACAGGGTCGGGTAACATTGGGGTAGGAACAGATATAGCAAGTCAAACTCTAACTGTAAGTGGTACGGCTTGGATAAAAGCTGCACAGTTTGATCTTGTAGGTGGAGCCTCTGCACCAATTTCAGTGACATCAACATCAGAAGTAGATGGTGCAGCTGGAGCAGTTCAATTTAGTGACGGGTCAAACTTTGCGTCTGATGCAACCAACTTTTTCTGGGACGATACAACCAACCGTTTAGGGCTAGGTACAGGAGCGCCAAGTGCAACTCTACATATAAGCGGTACAATGATCTTAGCTGATGGCGGAGAAAGTTGTGATGCAACAATTATAGGAGCTATTAAATACACTAGTGGAGATTTGTACGTATGTGATGGTTCTTCTTGGTCTACCGTTGGAGGAAGTGCAACATCTATATCTGATAGTGATAATGATACAATGATTACACTAGAAAATGCAGGCGATACAGATACTATCTCCTTCACAACAGCTGGAAGCGTAGCAGTAGTAATCGACAGTAGCCAAATGGTAGGTATAGGGACTGAGTCACCAAGCGAAACCTTGCATGTAAACGGAGCTGTACAAATCGCAGGGCAAAGTGCAAATGACTGTACGGCGACGGAGCACATCGGTAAAATCCATCTAAACCCAGCAACTAATAAGTTGCAATTATGTAAGCCATAAAAATGAAAAATAGCCTTTTACTAATTTTACTTTTTACATGTTTTATATACGCAGCAAATGCTGTTTGTTCTAACCCAGCAGGGGAAGAAGGCGAGCAAATTTATAATTTAGATCATAAGGTTATGCAGTATTGTGACGGCACCAATTGGCAAGCTATGGGGGCTATACAAAGTAATATTCAAGGCTATGAAAGGATAACAAATAATTGCGGTAGCACGACAACTTGCACGGTATCATGTTCTGCTGGAAAAGAAGTGCTAGGGGGAGGGTGTGTACTAGATGCTCCTGGTAGTGGAAGTGTATATAGAACATATCCTCCTTCCAATAGTGCTTGGGAGTGCACGACAACGGGCACTATTGTTATTACAGCATATGCTATTTGTGCAGAAATTCAGTAGGTTAAACTTTTTGTACCGTTATTTCTAGCAAACGTCGCCCATCAGATTTACTGACAGAAAACTTGAGATTATCAGGTGCAAGAACAGATTCACCTTGAGTTGGAACTCTTCCGGCTAGAGAAAATATATAGCCGCTAACAGTTTCAAAATCTTCTTCGTCCATAGGTTCTGGCAAACTAAAAAAAGTTCTAAAATCTTGCATAGGCATCTTAGGGTCCAACTTATAGCTACCGTTTCCTAAAGGTAAGGGCATCATACACGGAGCTTCTTCAGCATCTTCATCCTCTAAATCACCCACAAGCTCCCCTAACACATCTTTTAAGGTTAGTAGGCCTGCTGTGCCTCCATACTCGTCTGTAACAACAGCAATAGCAGCACGTTGCTTTTTCATACGTTGAAGTACACGGTCAACGCTTAAGGTTTCCGGTAAGAAAGTAGCAGGGCGGATGAGGTCTTTTAGCTTAAAATCAGCCTCTTTACCGACATAAGAAATAACATCCTTAAGAGAAAGAAAACCTTGGACATCATCTAAATCCTCCCCAATAACAAGCAATCGAGCTTTTCTTGAAGTTTGAAAAATTTTCAAAACCTCAGGAAAGGAACAGTCAGATTTAATAAAAACAATGTCAGAACGAGGAAGGGCAACATCATCAGCAACAAGTGTATCTAATTGCAAAGCCGCAGAAATCAAAGAGCGCTCGTGCTCAGTAAGAGGCTCGTCTTCTTCTACTTGGTTAAGCTTGCGTAGGTTTTGCCACTCTTGTTCTGTATCATTACTAAACAAGGCGTAAGCCTTACGTCGCCAGTGGCTTAAAAAGCTTTCCTTGCGGCCACTATCATTTGTACTGCTATCATCCATCATGGTTGGTAAGGGTTTGGTATTCCAAGTTTGTTAAGTACATGCACCTCTGCATTCTCCATAATATCAGCCTCGTTGTCTAGTATATGGTCATATCCATACAAGTGGAGAATACCATGCACAATCAAGTGTTGTAGATGTTGTTCTATGGGTTTATTAGCTTCGTGTGCTTCCTGAGTTAAGACACCATCCGCAATAATAATATCACCTAAATACATAATATTTTCAGAATCATCCCAAGCGTCACAGTCATCAGTAGGGAAAGATAAAACATTGGTAGGCTTATCTTTATACCTAAATTCCGCATTTAAATTTTTGACTTCCTCATCCGAGTCAAGGCGAATACTCATGCCATAATTTTTACCGTCAGAACGTATAGGAGTAAGGGTGTTTTGAAGAGCCTCTATAGCTTCTTTAATACACTGTGCAGCTGCTGCAGTGCCAATAGAACAAGTATTTATTTCAATGGAAGGTTGGCAAGTTAATATGCTCATCAAGTGATAAACATACCTACGCTTTAGGTGAAAAATCAAGCTAAAATTACGTGGAAAAACGCACTGATATGCGCTAATCTGGCTAAAAATTAAGTAAAAAAAGAACAAAATTAAGCAAAAAAATGTCAAATTTTTTCTTCACAAGTGAAGCCGTAGCACCAGGGCACCCAGACAAAGTTGCAGACCAAATCTCAGACGCCATTTTAGATGCTTTTTTGCAGAAAGACCCTAACGCGCGTGTTGCTGTAGAAACATTAGTAACAACAAACCACGTAACGCTTGCAGGTGAAGTGCGCAGTACCTTTACGCCAAATTATGACCGCATTGTACGCCAAACAATTAAAGAGATAGGCTACACAAAGGCGATTCAGTCAGATTTCAATTGCGATGACGTCGTAATAAATAACCATATTCATGAACAAGCGTCAGAAATTGCCCAAGGGGTAGACGCAGGCGACCGCAAAAGCGAAGGAGCAGGAGACCAAGGAATAATGTTTGGTTTTGCAATAGCGGAGACAAATCCTCAGCTGATGCCTGCACCGCTATATTACGCGCATGAATTGCTACGCAAACTACAACAACACCGCCTAAAGGATAATCGCCTAAGGCCAGATGCCAAATCTCAATTAACATTTGAGTACGAAGACGGAAAGCCAAAAAGGGTACACACTCTGCTGGTTTCCCATCAACACGCGCAGGATTTATTAAAAGACGAGCTAACGGATATCGTCCTAAAAACAGCAAAACCGCTATTGGGAAATATGCTAGATGAGCAAACACGTATATTAGTAAACCCAACAGGCTCATTTGTTTACGGAGGGCCAGCGCAGGATACAGGTTTAACAGGCCGCAAAATCATTGTAGATACCTATGGTGGTATGGCACACCACGGTGGCGGAGCCTTTAGCGGAAAAGACCCGACAAAGGTAGACCGTTCTGCTGCGTACATTGCACGCTATCTTGCTAAAAATATTGTTGCAGCAAATTTAGCCTACGTATGTGAAATTCAATTGTGTTACGCCATTGGCGTACCTGAGCCTTTAGCTATTTACGTTAACACCTTTGGGACGGCAGATGAGGGGATGGACGAAAAGCTATCTCATATACTTCCAAAAATAGTAGACTTAACGCCGCGGGGCATACGGACAACCTTAGGTCTAGGTGCACCCATTTACCGTGCAACAGCAGCGGGCTGCCATTTTGGCCGCGCTCCTGACCACGATGGTGTAGGTACCTACAGTTGGGAAAAAACAGACCTTGTACAGAAAATTCAAGACAGTCTGTAACCCGTGCTTCCCTTGCCACGCAGTAGGAGAGATTTAAAGGAAGTTTCCCACAGCCCATTGCCGTAAAGAGAAGAGTTGTGTACGTTAGGGTATATGGCTAAACAGACAAGCGGACAAGTAAGTGACAGAATAAACGAAGGGCTAGGGCTTGCACTCGCCGTTATAGGTGCGTACTTCTTCATGTGTTTGGTAACATTTCATCCTGAAGACCCCTCCGCAAACAACTCAACCATGGTAGCTCAAGTTTACAACTACGGCGGAACATGGGGAGCCTACTTAGCAGATATACTTGTGATGCAGTTAGGGTTAGCCGCTTACGCATTGCCACTACTATGTTTTACATATGCAGTCTCTCTCATTCTGCACCGCCCCTTGCAAGAGTGGTCACTACAAGTCATCACAATACCTATTCTATTACTGGCCGTTTGCGCATTACTGCAAATGGTTTCTCCGCTGCCAGATTGGCCATCTCCAAATCCGCTTTACAAAGGGTTTGGCAATGGCGGGCTATTAGGAAAAATTACCGTGTACTGGTGTGCCCCAAATGTTGGTTGGGTTGGCTGCTACATTTTATTTTTGATGCTCGCTTTTGTAAGTATTTTATGGCTAACGGGAACAAGCCTGCATGATGTATATCGCGGCATAATGTGGGTAAAACGGGCAGGGCAGTTTACCTTGCAGCTTATTTGGCAAAGGCTAAAACGCATACAGTTTAAAAAAGCATCTCAGTTTGATTTACCGTTGCAACCAAGGATGCCAAAAGGCAAGCCAAAGGTAGAGCGCCCGATGTTAGAAGTGACAAAACCTGCAACAAGAAGTGAGCAGGAACGACAAGAAGCACTGCCGTTAGAGCTTACGGAAGGTTTTGCACTGCCGCCGTTACGTTTGCTAGGTGATGCACCACCGCAGGTTTCTGCCGAGAGTGAGGACGCCTTAACACAAAACGCACGTCGGTTAGAGGCAGAGCTGAAGAATTTTGGTGTAGAGGGAGCTGTTACAAAAATTTGCCCTGGGCCAGTTATCACAATATACGAATTAGAGCCTGCGGCAGGGGTCAAAACATCCTCTATTGTAAACTTAGCTGATGACTTAGCACGGTCTATGTCTGCCATTGCAGTGCGGATTGCTCCAATCCCTGGCAGGAATGTAATTGGTATAGAAATGCCAAACCATAATCGGCAGGGGGTCTCGCTAAAAGAACTGCTAGATACAGCAGACTTCGAAAGCCACGCAGGTAAGCTAACGGTTGCTATGGGGGTAGATACCGCTGGAAACCCCGTCTACGAAGACATTGCTAAAATGCCTCATGCATTGATTGCAGGAACAACAGGGTCAGGTAAATCTGTTGCGATGAACGCATTTATTATGAGCTTGCTCTACCGCTTAACGCCAGATCAACTCAAGTTCGTGATGGTTGACCCAAAAATGTTGGAACTTTCCATCTACAATGATATTCCACACCTTCTTACGCCTGTGATAACAGACCCGAACAAAGCGGCGTCGGCCTTAAACTGGGTTGTAAAGGAAATGGAAAATAGGTACCGCCTGATGAGCGAATTAGGCGTGAAAAACCTAGCGAGCTTTAACGCAAAATTTTCAGAGCTACAGGCCGCAGGGGAAGTACCAACAAGGCTTGTCCAAACAGGGTTTGACGTTCATACAGGTCAACCAATTATGGAAGAGCAATTACTGACAGATAAAATGCTGCCGCACATTGTTGTTGTGATTGATGAACTGGCCGACTTAATGATGGTGGCGGGTAAACAGGTAGAAATGTACATTGCCCGTTTAACACAAATGGCGCGGGCATCAGGAATTCACCTATTAGTAGCAACACAGCGGCCAAGTGTGGATGTTGTAACAGGGTTGATTAAAGCGAACATCCCAACGCGGATTTCCTTCAGCGTCGCCTCTAAAATTGATAGCCGTACAGTGTTGGATAGTATGGGAGCTGAGCAACTATTAGGCAAAGGGGATATGCTTTTCCTAGCAAATGGGTCAAACACAATTCAGCGGCTACACGGGGCGTTTGTTAGCGAGGAAGAGTGTAATGCTGTTGCCAAACATCTAAGAGAGCAAAGTAAACCTCAATACGTAGAAGATATTTTTAAAGCCGCTGGCGCGGCAAGCGGTGCAAACGGCGGCACAGTAACAGCAAGCGAAGGCGGTGAAGGGGATGAACTATACCAACAAGCTATTGAAGTTATTGCTAAAGAGCAAAAAGCTAGCACATCCTTCTTACAAAGAAGCTTAAAAATTGGTTACAACCGCGCAGCCGACATTATTGACCGTATGGAGTCGGATGGGTTCATTTCAGCAGCCAACCACGTTGGAAAAAGAGAAGTTATTTTAAGAAAACCTCCTGAAGAAGGTTATTAAAAAAACTAAAACTTATTCCAAATTTTTCGTAATAAAATCAGCAATGTGTTGAATACCCTCTTGGTTAATACCATGGCCAAGGTTAGGTAGAAGGTTATATTGAACGGAAAACCCAGCGTCCGTAAAAACCTGATTTGCCTGAACTGTCGCATCAGCTGGTACAACATCATCTTCCGTACCATGAAGCAATAAAACAGGTGTATCTGTTGATACACCATTGGAAATATGTTCGGGCCACATCAAAGCGGTAGAGTGCCCAATTAAACCTGCAGCAGGCATACCCCAATGGGGAACATTATGTAGCGCAACCATACCACCCTGAGAGAAACCTAAAACAAAGACTTGGCTCCAGTTGAGCTTTAGCTCAGAAATAACTTCTTTTTCAATATAAGCTTTAAGTTCGGTGCCAGCGTTTTCTATGCCGGGTTTGTCACGGAAAGTCCAATTATTGTCGCTAAACCATTGGTAACCTTGGCCAAACGGCGTTGGCTGTAAGGCGTTAGGTGAAAAATAAGCCACATGTTGTTGGTAAGCGGTAGGAAGCGCAGCGTCCAACATAGGCGCAAGGGAGATAAGGTCTTGCCCATCACTTCCAAATCCATGGAGCAGGATTATGGCAGCTTTAAGCGTTGTACTATCAGGAATAATAAAAGGGCCTGTTAACATGTATCTCTCTTCTTTCTTTTATGCTACGTTCAGCCTCATGCAATTTATAGCTAAAATCATTTTCTTTTGGGTATGCGCAATATTTTTCATTGCCTCCGCCAAAGCCGAAACAACTGACCCGATGGTGCAACGGGTAGAAAATTATTTCAATAATCTTTCAACCTATCAGGCTTATTTTAGGCAAGTGAACGAAACACAAGGGCTTGTGCAAGAAGGGAATTTTTACTTAAAACGCCCACGGCAATTTTTATGGCAATACCAAGCGCCGCATAAGCAAAAAGTTGTTTCAACAGGCAGCAGAATGTTTTACGTAGATGAAGAAAGCCAGCAAGTAACGCAACTTCCTCTTAATTCAGGTTTGGCAGCAGTATTAACGCAAAAAAAAATGGCATTTAAAGAAAGTAAACTCCAACTTCTGCAAAGTGAAAAAAGTACCAACGGTTTTGGTGTAACATTCCAGTTGCCTGAAGAAGACGGTTTGCAAGGCGGAACAATGACGCTACGTTTTCAAGAAAACCCCTTGCAATTAGCACAAATGGTCACCACAACTCCATTAGGGCAAAAAACATTGATTGATTTCTACGATGTGGTACAAGGTCAACCTCTAACAGCAGGTCTATTTGACTACACACCGCCGCAGGAAGAAATTATTTTCGGAAATTAGATAAAGGGGATATTTATGAACTTTCCTAAACCACAAGCAGATTTAAAACCAAACACAGTAAGCTACGAGCAACTACCACTTGTGAAGCCAACAGGTTTCAGAGAATATGATGCACGCTGGCTGTTTGAAAAAGAAATCAATTTACAAGGTATTCAAGCTGTCGGCTTAGGGATGGCAACACTCTTTCGTCGCAAAGGTGTACCAGTACGCCTTGTTGTAGGGCATGACTTCCGCTCTTACTCCAGCTCCATTAAAATGGCGCTAACAAGCGGTTTACTAGCAGGTGGAGCCGAGGTTTTCGATATCGGGCTTGCCTTATCACCAATGGCTTATTTTGCTCAGTTTGAGTTGGATGTAGAAGGCGTTGCCATGGTAACTGCTAGCCATAACGATAATGGTTGGACGGGAATCAAAATGGGTATGCAACGGCCTGTTACATTTGGTCCAGACGAAATGAGCGCCTTAAAAGAAATCGTTCTAAATGGTGATTTTGATGAGCCAACAACCACGGGCAAATATCACTACGTAACAGATATGGCTGAAAGATACGCCGCTGACCTAACTAAATCAGTCAGCCTAAAGCGCAAACTAAAAGTTGTTTGTGCGTGTGGAAATGGGACTGCAGGTGCGTTTTCACCCGATGTACTAAGGCGTGCAGGGTGTGAAGTTGTTGAACTTAACTGCGACCTAGACCACACATTCCCAAACCACAATCCAAATCCAGAAGATATGAAGATGCTTCATGCTGTGCGTGATGCTGTACTAGAGCATAAGGCCGATATTGGATTAGCCTTCGATGGTGATGGTGACCGCTGCGGTGTTGTTGATAACGAAGGTGAAGAACTTTTTGCTGATAAAGTGGGTGTACTTCTCGCACGGGATTTATCTGCCCAAAACGAAAACAGCACGTTCGTAGTTGATGTTAAGTCGACAGGGCTATTTTTAACAGACCCAATTCTGCAAGAAAATGGCGCTAAAACAACGTATTGGAAAACAGGTCACTCCTACATCAAGCGTTACTGTAGTGATAACAATGCGTTGGCAGGCTTTGAAAAAAGCGGACACTTTTTCTTCAATGCGCCTGTTGGCCGTGGATATGATGATGCCCTTGTAACAGCCCTGGCCGTTTGCAATATGTTGGAAAGAAATTCTGACAAAACAATGGCCGATTTAAGAAGAAGTCTGCCAAAAACATGGCAATCTCCATCAATGGCGCCAAAATGTGCCGATGAAGAAAAATACGGCGTAATTGACAGAGCCGTAAGCCACTTTAGCAAAATAGCTGAATCTGGCGCGTCAATTGCTGGTCAAAAAGTGAAAGAAGCCATTACTGTAAATGGTATCCGTTTGGTGTTAGAAGATGGCACGTGGGGGCTTGTACGAGCATCCTCCAACAAACCTGAGCTAGTTGTAGTGGTGGAAAGCCCAACTTCTGAAGAAAACATGCGTGCGATTTTCAGTGAAATTGATGGCTTTTTGTCTCAACAGCCAGAAGTTGGTGAGTACAACCAAAAAATATAGTTCAAAGTAGGCGAAAAGCGTCCTCTGCGTTACACTGCTGCCTATGGGGAAATTTGAATGCAACTTACCAAATGAAGCAGCAACAGTACAGCTAGCAGAACGTCTGGCAGATACTGTACAAGCGGGGGATGTAATTCGTCTAGAAGGTGATTTAGGCGCGGGCAAATCAACATTTGCACGCGCTTTTATTCGTGCAATGGGCACGCAAAGCCAACATATACCCAGCCCAACCTACACAATTATGCAGGTTTATGACGATACAAAACTACCCGTAGCCCACCTAGATTGCTATAGGCTGGATGACCCGGAAGAGCTCGCCTTTTTAGGGCTAGAAGATTATTTGCAAACAGGTATCGTTATGGCCGAGTGGCCGCCAGCACCGTTACAACACACAGAAAAAACAGCAGGAACCTTAACAATCCAACTGGGTATTGTTGAATCAGGCCGTTCAGCAAACTTTTCTGTAATAGGCACATGGGAGGATCGTCTACCCGCGTTGGAAATTATATGTCGGTAGCTTGTATACCTTCAAAGTACCCTTTTATGCAAACGGTGGCGCAGAAGCTACTAAAAACGGTAAAAGAACCTATAGAACTAGCGGAAACAACCATATGGGTACCCGCACCACGTCAAGGGCAGGTGCTAGCCCAACTTTTACAAAATGCTGTTGGTAGCTCGGTTATTCTTCCTAAAATTCTACCGCTTCAACTCAAAGAAGAAATACCCGAAACACTAAAAACTGAAGAAGACCAAAAAGGCGAAGCAAGCAGTACAGTCAGGCAAATGGTGCTGACCCGCTTACTATGTAAGCGAGATAAAAACCTGCAATACCAACAAGCGTGGGATCAAGCAAAGCAACTGGCCAGTGTGTTAGATGAACTCACGTCTCACGGTATTGAAAAAGAAAAACTGGAAGAGCTTGTAAGTGGTTCTTTAGCCCAACACTGGCAACTGAATTTGGACTTTTTAAATATCGTGTTAGAAGCATGGCCTGCTTGGCTAGATGAGAATAACTTAATAGACTCAAAACAAGCGCAAAGGCACCGCCTGCAAAAATTAGCAAACTACTATAAAATAGAGGGAAAAAGTACAACCGTATGGGCGGTTGGATTTGCTGATACAACCCCCAGCGGCCTAGCAGTGTTAAAAGCGATTGCTCAAATGCCAAACGGGTACGTTGTGCTACCAAGCTATAATGGTACAGAAAGAAAAGACATTTCCACCACTCACCCTCAGTACCAAGTACAAAAATTAGCCCGCCAAATAACTGATGAGAACATTATAGTTTGGGAAGGAAAAACAACGCACAAAACTAACGTAACAACCGTTGAAACCCAAACGTTACAAAGGGAAGCAGCAATAATTGCACTAATAATGCGAGAAGCATGGGAAGAGCAAAAAACATGCGCTCTTGTAACGCCTGACCGCCTGATTGCAGAGCGCGTAAAAGCTGAATTGTCAAGGTGGAAGCTAATAGCGGACGACTCCGCAGGTCAGCCGTTATCAGAAAGCGACTGGGGAAAGTTACTCATACAAATTTCCCAAGTGGCAGCAAGCCGCTTTAACCCCATCCAACTGGCTGATTTATTAAGTAATTTTTTAGTTTCAGAGGTAATACCCCCCACAAGTGCAACCATATTCACAAATACATTATTGCGCGGAATTCAGCCTGAACCAGGGCTTTCAGGGCTACGTAAAAGCTGGCAAAAAAAGGTGAAAAAAGGTGAAAAAAGAGCAAATTTAGACCTTTCTGACACTATTTTGAACGCAATTGCGCAAAGTTTTCAGCCACTCACACAAATTCAGGATGCATCCTTCAAAGAATACCTAGAAACACTGCTAGAAACGGCAACAACCCTAACACAGCAGCCAGTACCAGAAGAAATTGAAACGGCCATAACCGAATGGCAGGAAGAATCAGAAGAAGCAGGAAAGTTCAATTTACAAGCTGCGTCTGATGCTCTCCAAGCGTTGCTCGCGCAGGAGGTGACACGCGCACCTGCGGTGACGGACAGGCTATTCATTTGGGGGCCGTTGGAATCCCGCCTCCAGCAGGTTGACCGTGTCATCCTTGCTGGCCTGAATGAAGGGACTTGGCCAAATCAACCAAGCCCTGATGCATGGTTGAACCGTGCCATGAGGGAACAGTTAGGTTTGCCGGATGCCGAGCGCACCATAGGGCTCGCTGCGCACGATGTATCAAGCCTAATGCACCTGCCTAAAGTATTCCTAACCCGCAGCAAGTTAGTGGACGGAGAAGAAACAACAGGGTCTCGTTTTATCAAACGTTGGGAAGTCGAAGCTGGAGAAGCTGCTGTTCAGCAGGCAAAGCAACAAGGGCTTAAATGGCAAAGTTGGGCGGAAAGGCTGGAGGAAGAAGGCAGAGCAAGTACACTGGAATCAGTAGACGGCAAACCGCCGTTGCCACTCAGGCCAAAGCGTTGGTCAGCATCCGCTGTAGGGCAACTCATGAGCTGCCCCTACCAATTTTTTGCAGAAAAAGTGCTCATATTGCCAGAAATCGAAAGCTTTTTAGAAATACCAGAAGCGCGGGAGCGCGGCCAATTGGTTCACACATGGCTACAGGCGTTTTTTGAACAAATAGAAGAGCTGCCGCCGCCTTTTACAGAAACGGTAACAGAGAAAAACAAGCAAGAAGCCTTAAGCAAATTACAGGAGTTAGCGGAAGCGGTCTGTGAAGATTTAGCGCCTGCCGTTAAAGCCATATGGTTCCCACGTTTAATGAAGCTGGCGCCCGATTTGGTAAACCATTTTGCGCAAATGGCGCAGCAAGGTGAAGAAGTGCATAAGTTGGAACAAAAAGCTGAGGCCGAGCTAAATGGCATCACCTTTCATGCGCGGGCAGACCGTATTGACAACAGTCCTCAAGGCGTTTGGATTGTTGACTACAAAACAGGTGAGCCACCCCAAGCGAAAGATGTTGCCTTGGGGCGTAAGCCTCAGCTAGCGGTGGAAGCGTGGCTGCAACAAAAACAAAAGTATGTACCAAATGCGGTGCTGGCAGGCGTGAGTGTATGGCATATCCCCGCAGGGGGAACAAAGCCCGTAACAGTATCACGCTACGATGATGAGGCCTTGGCCCAAAAGGTTGAAAACTGGCAAGCAGAGTTAATCGCAGGGTTAGAAAAATTGGTTTCCCATTATCAAAATCCGGAAGGCACATACGCAGCAGTCCCCGGCAGCGCTTGTACATACTGTGTTTACGCCGGCGTCTGCCGTAAAGCCGAGTGGGCAGCAGAAGGGGCAGGGTAATGGCGCGGCAGATGGATGAACGCATTATCGGTAAGGCAACGCTTGCCCAGCAACAAGCGGCTAACCCAAACATGTCCGTATGGGTTTCCGCCAACGCAGGCACGGGTAAAACAAAAGTATTGGTAGACCGCCTGTTGCGTTTAATGATTGCAGAACCAGCAACCAAGCCCACGGAGATATTAGGGCTGACCTTCAGCAAAGCTGGCGCCTCCGAAATGTTGAATAAGCTACAAGAAAAATTGGGCGAGTTAAGCGCACTAAGTGCAGCTGTATTAGCTCAGGAACTTGAAGAAAAAATACTGCTCAGAACACCAACAAAAACAGAAGTACAGCGTGCGAAACAGATGTACGACCAAGTGTTGGACAGTCCGCCCCAGCTCATGACAATTCACAGCTTCTGTCACGGCATTTTAAAGCGTTTTCCGTTAGAGGTTGGTATATTCCCGCAGTTCATTTTGTTAGAAGAAGAGGCGGCGAACGAAACGCTACAGCAGGCAATGGAGCAAACGTTTACCGAAATTGCCGACCCACAGCACCTACAACATGCAGCATACCAGCACGTTATGAGGTACGTAGCCGAGCAAAACGTACGTACGGTGCTACAAAAAACATTGGCTCAACGGGCGCGGCTACAGCGTTTATTGCACAAAGCAAACGGAGTAGATAACTACATCAACAAACTGGGTGATATATTAGAGGTAAATCCCGAATTAGCAAAACAGCCGCTTGTAGAAAACATGGAACGCTATGTGCCGGACAGTAAAACGCAGCGCCTGTTGGAAGAAAGCGTTGCAGCGCTTTTAGGCGGTGGTAAAAAAGCGAAGGAAAGAGGCGAAAAATTACAAGCGTATGTGCAGTTGCCTAATAGCGAACAAAAACAAAAAGTCGAAAACTACATCAACCTGTTTTTAACAAGCAAAGGGCAGGCACTAAGCAGCCTGACAGACAAAAAAGTACAAGAAAGCAACCCCGAAGTAGAAAGCCTACTAAGAGCAGAACAAGGGCGGATTATGGGGCTAAAAAAAGAGTGGTATAGCCAGCAAACATTCTGCCATACGGCGGCTATTTTACAGGTTGCCTCTGCTGTTTTGGATAACTACACTGCGCTGAAAAAGAAGAAAAACGGACTAGATTTTGAAGACCTTATTCAATACACGTTAGAACTACTCAGCAACGCAGATGTAAAGGATTGGGTGGGCTATCGGTTGGACCAAAATATAAAGCACATCATGCTGGACGAAGGGCAGGACACCAACCAGAGGCAGTGGGAAATTTTACAAACGCTGGTGGAAGAGTTTTTTAGCGGCAGTGACCAACACGAAGAAAAACGCACATTTTTTGCTGTGGGAGACATCAAACAATCCATCTACCGTTTTCAGGAAGCGGAACCTCGCGTATTTCAGCAAATTTTAACCCAAATGCAAAAGTGGGATGCAACGGGGACACAGGTGCGTGAGGTAGCATTAGAAACATCGTTCAGAACAAACCCAGCTATTCTTCAAGCAGTAGATTTAATTTTTTCAGAGGGCGAAAAAGCAGAAAGCCTCACGGATACAACACAAAAGGTAGAACACGCGTCAGCGTACACAAATCACCATGCGTCAATACAAGTGTGGCCGCTAGTAGCCAAAAACAAAGTTAAAAAACAAGAAGACATCCCGTGGCAGCTACCCGTTTACGAACCTACGGAAGAAAACGCTACGTGGCAAGTGGCAGAGCGCGTAGCTAAGTCTATGAATACACTGGCAAATAGCTCTCAACGGCTAAGTGACGGCAAGCGCATTGACTACGGCGATATGATGATTCTGCTCAGAAGTCGCAAAATGTTGCCGATGCTACTCAAAAAGCTGCAAGAACACGGCGTGCCGGTAGTGGTAACAGGCGGAAATAAAAAAGAAAATCACCCAATAGTGGATGATTTAC
This sequence comes from Alphaproteobacteria bacterium, assembly GCA_028817875.1. Taxonomy (GTDB): domain Bacteria; phylum Pseudomonadota; class Alphaproteobacteria; order UBA2136; family JAPPOO01; genus JAPPOO01. The sequence goes on from JAPPOO010000037.1 coordinate 27,409, forward strand.
TCGCCTTGTGCCGCGTGCTGATAAACCCGCTGGACGACCTGAGTTTAGCGCAAGTTCTGAAAAGCCCACTTTTCAATAAAACGGATGATTTACTGATAAATTTAGCTGAAAAAAGGCAAAAAGAAGAACCACTTTGGGATGTTTTGGAACAAATTCAGCCCGATATATACGCGCAGTTGGAAAAATGGAGAACAGGTGCGCAGAAACAAACCGTTTACCAAGTTTGCATGCAGGTTTTGCAACAAACAAAGGCAAGGGGAGCCTTCATCACACGGTTTGGAGGAAGCTCAGGCAGTAAATCCGCCCGCCAAGCCGTCCAAAGCGTGATAGACGGCTTTTTAGAAACCGCGCTAAAACACACGGGCGGTTGGCATAAATTCATCTACACAGTAGAAAACAAAGGCATCAGCATAGCGGCAGCCTCTGGCGAAAGTAGCGATGCCGTCCGAGTCATGACCGTTCACGGTTCTAAGGGTTTGGAAGCGCCCATTGTTTTCTTGCCCGACACAACGGGCAACTACACCAAACGCCAGCAAGACGACAAATGGCTGTGGGACGAGGAGGAACTAATTCTCTACAGCCTGCCAAAAGAGCAAGCAACGCCGCTACAACAAAAGCTGTTGGATGCGGAAGAAAAACGCATGATTCAAGATGAACAGCGCCTGCTATACGTCGCCCTAACTCGCGCAAAGGAGCGTCTCTACATCGGCGGTGCTCTTGCAGGCAATACAAAAGAGGCGCCTGAAAATAGTTGGTATGCTGATATCCAATCCATCGTTTCAACGGAAAACGGCTGGCTCCAGCAGGAAGATGAAAGCTGGGTATATGAGAACGGCAGCGTAACAGCAACCCCTGAGCAGCCCACTCAGCAGTCGTTTGAAGAAAATATACCGCCGCCTGCTTGGTTGAACCAGCCAGCAAAGCAAAGCTATACCATTAAACAACCTACTAACGAAGATACAGAAAACGAAGAAATCCGCAAGCGCGGGGAGGACATCCATAAACTACTGGAAGTGCTGCCAAGGTACGATGAACGACAATGGCAAATGTTAACAAAACACCTGCTACCTAACTGGCAGGAAAATGAACGTAATACGGCCATTCAGTGTGTTCAAAAAGTAGTACAGCAACACCCATGGCTGTTTAGTAAAACAAGCAAAGCCGAGGTGGCCATCCAAACCAAAAAAGGCCAAAAAAGAATAGACAGGCTAGTGGTAGATAACACCTCAAAAAATATACAAATTATTGACTTCAAAACGGTATCAGAAATACCCAACACCATACCAAGTAAATATATGAATCAACTAACGGAATACGCTGTAACTATAGGGGAGATTTACCCGAACTATAAGGTACAGGCAGGGGTTTTGTGGGTGCCGTATCCAACGGAGAAAAGCCGTTTGGATTGGGTTGACTTAACGCCGTAACTCCCTTACCGTGATGAAAATTTTTAAGATAATGGGAGTAATAAAATATGGCTGTACAAGCGGTAAACGATGATAATTTTGAAGCAGAAGTTCTAAAATCTGACCAAACGGTAATCGTAGATTTTTGGGCGGAATGGTGTGGCCCATGCAAACAGTTTTTACCAACACTGGAAGAATTTTCTAGCGAGAACGATGCCGTAAAAGTCGTAAAAGTAAATATTGAAGAAAGCCCTGAAACACCAACAAAATACGGTGTACGCAGCATCCCAACGCTTGTTATGTTCAAAAACGGAGAAGCAACAGCCGTTCAGGTAGGCTCCCTCCCCAAAACAGACCTTGCAACATGGGTAGAAAACAACAGTTAATCAGCAATGATTAAAACAATAAAAGCTGCCCTTGGGCGGCTTTTATTATGTTGTTACTTACGGGGGAGTTCTTGATAACTCTGCCCTTGCCAAACAAGTTCTATGTCATCAATTGCAATAAGATTAAAACCATTACGAATATCTTTAGAGATATACATCTCAGTACCAAATAAGACATTTAGTAGTTGCCACGCACTGTCATATTTTTTAAAAATAGCATGCATGCAGCCTGCCATACCGCAGTAATCTTCATGCTTTAAAAATAAGATATATTCATTTGCACCATCATGGTCTAAGTCTACAGCTCTCTGCGTTAAAAAAGGCAAGTACTCTAAATCTATACTCAGCTGGTGCATAAAGGTGAGTATGGTCGTATCTTCTTGAGCAGGTTCAAAAGCCAGCGGTTTATTTGGCGCAGGCTGTAAAAGATACCAACCAAAAATAACAGTGATAAGTAAGACCAAAAGAATAGAAAGTATTTTTTTCATTATTTAATCAATCCCGCCCTTTTTAGATAACCCTCAGGGTTATGTTGCTGGGACTTCGGTCCGCAAACATTCGTTTTCATACATGTAACCCCTCCGTTAACGCCATAAGTGTGAGCCAAAGTTTGAGCAATAACCTTAGCCTGACTACCACTAGCCCCGTAGCGTTGCCCTGCTAAATTAGTAAGAGTACCAAAGTTTTTATGGTTTAGGTTTCTATTTGTTAAGTTCGTGAAAGCTTGCTCCTGTAGGCTTGGACTTGCAAGAAACTGTTGAGCTGTCAGATTTGGCATACCAAGTACATCACGCGCATAGGTCATTCTAAATCCGTATTTACCATAGGCACCATTAAGATGATCTCGGCCATAGTCATTAGGGTTACCTGTTTCTGCTATAGCAATAGCATTGTTAAGTGTCCCATTATATTGGGTAGCAGCCCCACCAATACTTTGGTATTGGGAATAATTCGGATTTGTAGCCTCCATAGTCAAATATGGTCGCAACCGCTCACTTCCAAAATCACAGTTAGTATCCTTTCCGGCAAATTTGTGTTGTAGCTGATTACCACCACTTTCAAGCGGAGCTGTAATGGTTTCAACAGCATCAATACCCGCCTCAAACCAACCTGGGATAGCCGTCAATAAAACACCACTTAAAATAAAAATAAGTGTACTGGTAGAAACGCCTCTAAAAATAAGAGAAATAAATCCCACTGCAGAGATAGCCAAACCAATGAGAATACCGATATCACCACTCATGGTGGTTGCCACTTGGCAGTAAAATTCCTTAGCAAGCGCTTGGGAAAAGGCGTCATGAGGGCTACTACGGCCACTGGCTGCCAAAACCATCTGAGGAACAGCTAACAAAAGCCCAAAAACAATAAAACCTAACCGCATGAAACTGATACCTGCGTACCGCCACTGCCAAGTGGTGCAGTAATTTGTTCAACCGCATTAATTCCCGCTTCAAACCAACCGGGGATGGCTGTGAGTAAAACACCGCTCAGCATCAAAACAATATTCCCCATAGAAACACCATTAAAAATAAGGGAAATAAACCCCACAGCAGAAATAGCCAAACCAAGCAAAATACCAATGTCCCCGCCCATGGTTCCCGCCACTTGGCAATAAAATTCCTTAGAGCGCGTTAACGCATATTGGCCTTCTTTGTCACCAACTGTAACGGTTGCTGCATGTAAAAGTGTTGGAAAGTAAACATAATAACAAACCAAAACAGCAACATACCATGCTGTTTGGCTGGTTTTTTCTCCACAACGGTCACTCATACTCCAAATATAGGGAGATTTAGCCCGAAATACCAGCATGTCTTGCAAATAGTTTTATTATTTTTGGCTAAATTCGTTGGCGTATGCCATTTTTTGGGGTATAAGCAGCTATTACATAGAAATCAAAAGAGTAAAAAGCGGTTGTAGGGCGGTTTGAAGCGGTAAAGCGGCGGGTGATAAATTTCCTTAACGGGTTCTCCTAGTTTTCCTTATCTATTCGGCGGAAATACAACCAACGACAGAGGAAACGAAAAATGTTCACAATTTATAAAAAACAGATTGAATGGGGCGGGCGCGAGTTAACCCTAGAAACAGGCCGTATGGCACGCCAAGCTGATGGCGCTGTATTGGCAACTTACGGCGGTACACAGGTATTAGCAACGGTTTGCTACGCAAGACAACCAAAAGAAGGCGTGGATTTCTTCCCGCTAACTTGCCTATACCAAGAGAAATTCTACGCTTCCGGCCGTATCCCTGGTAGCTTTTTCCGTCGTGAAGGCCGCCCATCCGAGAAAGAAACACTCACATCTCGCCTTATGGACCGCCCGATTCGCCCACTATTCGTAAAAGGCTTCCAAAACGAAACACAAGTTGTTGCAACAGTTCTTTCTGCTGATAGCGAAAATGACCCAGATGTTGTTGCTATGGTAGCTGCTTCCGCGGCGCTAACAATTTCAGGCGCACCATTCCTAGGCCCAATTTCTGCCGCACGGGTGGGTTATGTAGATGGTGAGTACACCCTCAACCCAACTAATGAAGAGCGCGAAGCTTCCAACCTAGACCTTGTTGTTGCGGGTACAAAAGAAGGCGTACTGATGGTTGAATCCGAAGCAAAAGAGCTTTCTGAAGACGTTATGCTGGGTGCTGTAAACTACGGGCATGAGCAGTGCCAAAAAGTGATTGATGCAATCATCGAACTTGCTGAAAAAGCGGCTAAACCAGGCTTTGAAATGCCAGAAGCGGAAGACTACAGTGCTCTGCAAGCTGACCTTGAAAAAGCATACGGAAGCGACATTGTTGCTGCATTTAAAATTGCTGACAAAATCGAGCGTCAAAACCGCATGGAAGAGCTAACTGCTACAGCCGTAGAAGCCCAAGCAGGCTCAGGTGACGAGCAAGATGGCGAAAAAGCTGATCTTGTGAAAAAGCTGATGAAAGGTTTACGTTCCGATGTTATGCGTAAAGACGTATTGACCAACAAAAAACGTATTGATGGCCGTACACCTGTAGATGTACGTCCAATCGTATGTGAGGTAGACACTCTTTCTCGCACGCACGGTTCTGCTTTGTTTACACGTGGAGAAACACAGGCGCTAGTTGTTACAACACTAGGAACCAAAACAGAAGCAGCCCTAATGGATACGCTAGATGGTACCTACGATGAAACATTCATGCTGCACTACAACTTCCCACCATACTCTGTTGGGGAAGTTGGTCGTATGGGTAGCCCGGGTCGTCGTGAAATCGGCCACGGTAAACTAGCTTACCGCGCCATTCGCCCACTTATGCCAAACGCAGATGCGTGCCCATACACCATCCGTGTTGTAAGTGAAATCACTGAATCCAACGGGTCATCCTCCATGGCAACAGTTTGCGGAACATCTATGAGTTTGATGGCCGCAGGTGTGGCTCTGCCAAAACCAATTGCAGGGATTGCGATGGGCTTGGTGAAGGAAAATGACGACTTTGTTGTTCTGTCCGACATCATGGGTGACGAAGACCACTTAGGTGATATGGACTTTAAAGTAGCAGGTTCTGCCGAGGGTATTACAGCGTTGCAAATGGATATCAAAATTACATCCATCACAAAGGAAATCATGGAAATTGCGCTAAATCAGGCCAAAGACGGCAGATTGCACATTTTGGACAAAATGGCGACAGCAATTACTGAAGCCCGTACAGACATTTCCGAGTACGCACCAGCCATGAAGAACATGATGGTACCGGTTGATAAAATCCGTGAAGTCATCGGTAAAGGTGGAGATACTATCCGCGCTCTATGTGAACAGTTTGATGTAACAATCAATATTGAAGACGACGGTACAACCGTTGTTGCTGGTGTTAACCGCACAAGCGTAGATGACTGTATTGCCCACATTACACAAATGGTAGCTGACCCTGAAGTAGGTACAATCTACTCCGGTAAAGTAACAGGCGTAACAGATTTCGGTGCGTTTGTTGAAATCATGCCAGGTAAAGAAGGTTTGCTACACATTAGTGAAGTAGTTCCTGTACGCTTAGGCCACATTACCGATGTAATGGGCGAGGGCGATGCTGTAACGGTACGTGTTGTTGAATTTGAAAACGGCAAAACACGCCTGACAGCTAAGGAAATCGACCAAGAGGGCAGCGTTGCCGATAAAATGGAAGAAGTTATCGCTGCTGGCGGTACCTCTCGTCCTGAAGGTGATAAAGAAGGCGGAGACCGTAAAAAACGCGGAGACCGTGGGCCACGTCGCCGTCGGGACTAATCCCAACTAAATCCAAAAGCCCTCCTAGCGGGGGCTTTTTTAGTATTGCATTTTCCTACTTTATTTTGTATGCAAATATCAAATCTAACAGTCAATTTTAATTACATTAACTTGAAGGAGGATTGAGTCATGACTCAACCTGAAAAGAGGTCAATTGAAAATTTGTTTCTTTTGATGTGCCAACGGCTGGTACCAGAAGCGACAAGAATACTAACGTCTCGCGAAATCAAAGAAGGAGCACCTTGGATTGATAAAAGAGTAGTTATAGACTTAGTTTTAGACAAAGATTTCCAAGGGGGAAGTATAACATTAAGGTTTGGTGGAGGAATATATTCGTTACGCTGTACAGAAGATGGTAAAGGCGCAGTTCCATTATTTTTACCTCTTGGGTTAAATGACCAAGTTATTGTTTGGAGTGAAATACCTGAAGTATGGCCTGCAAATAGAGCTCCATCTTTACGTCAAATACTGATGGTAATGCTGGGAGAGGAAGAGGTACCAAAGGAATCATATTCTCCAAAAATTTGGTTTTACCTGAAGAATGTTGGCTTAGCCTACCAATTCTCTATTATAGATGCAGAAAAAGGTCTTTTTCTAGCAACCCCAAGTATTCAAGAAACATTTGGTGAGAAACCTTCAACGCTCAAAGAAATTTGCCAGTGTTGGAAAGACAGAGATGTTTATTATCAAATTAAAGCTTTTTATGAAGGGGGGTCTTTTAACTTAGAAGGGTATAAAGAAAAGAGGGGGGAGTAGGAGGGGCTTGTTCCCCCTTCTACCATTTCCCTTGTGTCTTTCTACTAAACGTGTTGCAATTGACGCGTTGACCCTGTAGTAGGGTCTTTTTTAATGAATGAAATGTTTTTAAAATGACGAATTACGTATTTGTAAAACTTAAAGGCAACTACCTAAGCCTGCAAGAAGATGATGAAACAATTGAATTGACGGAAGACAAAGCCTTCGCCACAGCGTTCCCAACAGAAGTTTTGGGCGAGCTTCAATCTGCCTTTGCTGAGCACGGTATAACGGACGAGCTAGAGCAAGAACCCGTCACGGAAGAAGAGCTAAAAGCCATGCAGGAAGATGACGGCCAAGTTCAATAACCCGTTGATATAAAGAATCAACTGCCTGTTTATCAGGCAGTTTTTTATGCCCAACTTGCCAAACTTACCTATTTTAGGTATACATAAAGCTCATCATTAGTATTGCGTTTATTAATAAATTTCCTTTCAGGAGAAGATGTAATGTCACTATCTCAAACTTTAGACCTAATCGAAAAACGTGCAGCTGAATCCAATGGCAATAAGGGTAGAGCTAACGTAACTCTTGATCGCCCAGACCGTATGGTGACAATTGGTGTTGGACGAGCGGCGTGGAAGTTTAAGGTAACAACAAGGGGAGATAAATTCACACCTGTTGGTATGAATTTCCTGAAAAACAAGGCATACACACCAGAAGAGTTATCTGGTGAGCTTATTGCAGCAAAAAAGAATAAAGACGCCCCCGTGTATTTCAAGGCGTTTCATGCTGCGGTAGGCATTGAGGTAACAGCCTAATAGGCTTCGGCCGGCACGACAGCTCTTTCCCTACTATAGGAAAGGGCTGTTCGTGTTTATAGAGAGTACCGCTTATTCTCCGGGTTTATGTGCTGTAGAGTATTGAACTTTAAATTTTTTATCAGGCTCAATAATGGCCTGAGCCGTTTTAGCCGCCTGAGCTGCCTCAGCAAAACCAACCAAAATAAGGCTGATTTTTCCTTCATAAGCAGCAATATCACCAATCGCCAGTACGCCATCAATGTTCGTTTTTTGCGTAATAGGCTCCACCGCTACTTTTTTGCCCTGCAAGGCCAAATCCCACTTGGCAAACGGGCCAGGGTTCGGCGCAATACCAAAAAAACACAAAACCGCATCCGCTGGTAATTCAGTAACGTTACCATCTAAATCTTTAATCGCAACAGCCTCAACTTGGCCGTTATCTCCCTTAAGTTCAGATAACTGCATTGGCGTATGTAGCTGAATCTTCCCAGCTTCCGCCAGTTCATACATTTGCCGCACGGTTTCTTCGGCAGCTCTAAAATCATTTCGTCGGTGGACTACATGCAAGCTTTTTGCATTGTCTGCCAACTCCACCGCCCAATCCACGGCAGAATCCCCACCGCCCGCAATAATAATATGCTTATCAGCAAACTGGCTTTTTTGCTTAACAGCGTAGAACAAACTTTTTTCTTCAAACTCCTGCAAATTCTCCAATCCTGGTGGTTTGCGCGGAGTAAACATGCCGCCGCCGCCTGCAATAATCACAACTTTGCAGGTAAGCTCAGTATCTTTTGTTTCTAAAACAAAACGCCCGTCTTCCAGTTTATGAAGCACCTCAACAGATTGCCCTAAAACGTACTCAGGCTTAAAAGGGGAGGCCTGCTTTTCAAGCTTTTCAACTAGTCCCATCGCTAAAATTTCAGGGTGACCGGGAACATCGTAAATCGGCTTTTCAGGGTATAAGGCTGCTAATTGCCCACCAATTTCAGGAAGAGCATCCACCACGGCGCAGCTATAGCCTAAAAATCCGCACTCAAAAACAGCAAACAAGCCGCTAGGGCCGGCACCAATAATAACAACGTCTTTTTCAATCTTTCTCATGGCCGCAGGGTACGGCTCTTTTTTGATAAAATCAATCCACAAAAGCAGTATAAGCCGCTATACTCAAAACCCATGGAGTCAGCCATAATAATAAAAACGTTGCTGTCCACGTTTGCGGTAACTTTTGTTTACATTCTACTGGGTCGCCTTGTGGCTGCTCACGCTGCGCCGCGCCAAGCTTTTTTAACGCCTCTTGCTAGCCTTACAACAGGCATTGGCATCTGGCTATTTTGGTTTGTTGGCCTTGCAGGCGCGCTCGGAACATCGCTAGATACAACATTCTATCTATTTATAGGCGCATCCTTTTTGCTGTTATTAGGCATGTTCCAAACATTCAAAAGTTTTCAAGGGGTTGAACACTTTTGGAGCAAACTCATCACGTCCATGCTTCTTGTTTATCCGCTTTGGAGTATCTTAGCGCTCGATGCACCGCAACTACCGCAAGAGCTCGCAGAAACAGCTAAAAACCTAGCCTTGATAAACCACTTCCAGCATCTGCCAAATCAAGCGGAAACGCTTAGCTACAACATAGCAGGTCTTTCAGAAAATCCAGCTTTATGGGCAACTGTTTTGCCAATAACACTCCTGACGCAAACATTCGTACCGGGTATTTTTGCCGTATTAAATCTTATTGTATTTCTGGCAGCAACAGGCAGTCTTGTACAAGCTTCAGGTATGCAAATCCGTTGGAGTAACCTCCCGCTTATCACCGCGGGCAGCCTGTTCGGCATAACATTGTTTAACCCATTTTTTACTCCTGAAATAATAACAGCGGCTTTGCCGGATGTTCTAATCGCCGCCAGTTTACTTATGTTAACAGTACCGCTTATTCGCCCAACGCCACTACCCGTAGGGTTTGCCGTGCTTCCAAGTGCGTTTACCGCTGTGGCAGCAGCTTTATTAAGTCAAAAAATCTGGCCAATTTTAATAATTTTAGCAGCCTTTTGGGCAGCAAGAACACTCCTGATAGAAAAGAAAAAAATCAGCATAAGCCATTTATTCGGATGGGTAAGTTTAGGGGCTTTGCCCACGTTAGCTGTTCTTTTATGGCGAGAATACGCCCTGCGCGTGGGCATATCAGTGCCTGCAACAACGCTGGTAGAACTTACCCCGTGGATGCCAACCGTCGCTGCGGCAGTAGCCTCATTAACAATTTTAGGAGCCATTTGGTACAACATAGGCGGCCTAAGCCGTACATCTCTAGAACAAACGTGGTATCAGTACGGCAGTTGGGTTATTGCCGCTACATGTGCAGCTTTCATATGGCCTGAAGAAGAAATATTCTTCTCGCGTTACCTTATATGGTTGCAATTCATCATCTTATTACCGTTTTGGCAGCTATGGGTGTCCTACTACCAAAAGAGTGCACTGCAAAAAATAGCCTTCAAATCACCATGGGGAATAGGCGGTGTTCTCATGCTTGCCGTAATAGGTTTGGCGTATAATTCTTTACCATTATGGAAACCTACCAATCCGCTCGCCTTAACCCACATCCAAAAAGTAGGGGAGGATGTAACACGCCAAGGTTGGGTTCAACCCAATGAACCACTGGCCGTACTCAGTAACCACCCTGCCATCGTAGCAGGCATGGCTTATACATTAAGGGAAAAAACCATTGTCCAGCCAGCAGCACAAATTTTTCAACAGTCAGCAGGTAAACGCACCGCTTTTCACCATAAATTGAGAGAGCAAGGCAGCATTTACCTTTGGATAAACAGCCCCACACCTGAAGTAATCCAAATGTTCCAGCGTAATCTAAAAAGTAATCATTCTTACTTATTCAAAATTACCCCATCTAGTTTCCGCCTCCTTAAGGCTTATCCGCACATCAATTACTCAGGTCATGGTTGGAATAACTAACGCTCCCTCAGTAATAATTGTGGACTTCCCACAACACAGTAGCCTTCCTCATAGAAAACAATGAATATTTGAAGGCATTTATTCCTGACATTTGCAAAAAACTCTTATATCATCCCTAACAACAATAAGGTTTTTGGATTAAAGGAAAAAAACTCCATGAAAGAACATGATATCCTCATCATTGGTGCTGGCTTAGCTGGCCTACGTGCAGCGTTTGAAGGCGTAACAGCAGGGCTTTCCACAGCCGTTATCTCCAAAATTCACCCGCTGCGTAGCCACTCTTGCGCAGCGCAAGGAGGCGTTAACGCCGCCATCAACCCAAAAGATGATTGGCATGACCACGCGTTTGATACCGTAAAAGGTGCAGACTACATTGGAGATCAAGATTCCATCGACATGATGTGTGAAGAAGCCCCACAAGCAGTGTTGGACTTGGATGCCATGGGGTGCCCGTTCAGCCGTGAGGAAGACGGAACCATCGCCCAACGGGCATTTGGCGGACAAAATTTTCCACGCACAGCCTACGCAGCAGACCGAACAGGCCATGCCATGCTGCACACCCTGTGGGAACAAGCCATTAAAAACGGCGTATTTGTGTATGATGAATATTATCTGTTGGATATCACAACATCCGGCACAGGCAAAAGCAAACGGGCGTCCGGTTGTATCGCTATGGATATCAAAACAGGCAAACTACACCAGTTCAACGCTAAGGCCGTTGTTATTGCAACGGGTGGCTTTGGCCGCTTATTTGCCAGCAACACCAACGCCATGACGTGTACAGGCGATGGCGTAGCCGCAGCCATGCGCGCAGGCGCACCGGGTGCTGATTTAGAAATGGTACAATTCCATCCAACGGGTCTGCGCTCAACAGGGATTCTTATCTCGGAAGGTGTGCGCGGAGAAGGTGCTTACCTAATCGGTAAAGACGGTAAACGCTTTATGAGCAAGTACGCACCGAATAAGCTGGAACTCGCCAGTCGGGATGTAGTCTCTCGTGCAGAAATGACTGAAATTATGAACGGTAACGGCGTAGATGGCGCTGTTTTCCTTGATGTTCGCCACCTCGGGCGAGACCTCATTCTGGAACGCCTCCCGCAAATTCGCCAACTATCTATTGATTTTGAAGGCGTTGACCCTATTGATGAACCCATCCCCGTGCGCCCAACGTGCCACTACACAATGGGTGGTATCCGAACCGACAAATACGGCCAAAGCATTAGCTTAAAAGGGTTATTTGCAGCAGGTGAAGCCGCCTGTGTCTCCGTTCACGGTGGAAATAGGCTCGGCGCCAACTCACTGTTAGAAACAATCGTATTCGGGAAAATTACAGGAAAAGAAGTTGTACGCTTTACAAAGGAAGAAGGAAAAGAGCGTCCGCACTCCAGCACAAAAGACCTCTCCGCCCAGCAAAAGCGCATTGCCACCCTGAAGGCACAGCCCAAACAAGGCGGTAAACGTCAGGCTGATATCCGCGAATCTCTCACAGACGCAATGAATGAGGATTGCAGCGTGTTCCGTGATGAACCACGCTTAACAAAAGCTATGAAAGCCGTCCTTAAAGCCAAAAAAGACATCAAAAAAATGTACATTGATGACAAGGAAGACGCTTTCAATACAGACCTTGTAACCGCACTGGAACTTGAAAACCTAGTCCTGTTAGGTGAGGCAACAGTAAAAAGCGCGCTGGAACGTAAGGAATCCCGCGGTGCCCACACACGGGAAGAATTCCCTGACCGAGATGATGAAAACTGGATGGTGCACATCACCGCCCACTGGGATAAGGACAAAGAGGAAGTCACCCTCGGCCGAGACCCCGTGCGCACGGTAGATAACCCCAAATACGCACCGCAGGAACGGAAATATTAAGGAGGCTTGACCCATGGCTGAAACAAAGAAAAAAACAACGGCTAAGGCACCTGCTAAAAAAACAGCCGCAAAAAAAACGGTAACTAAAAAAACACCTGCGGCCAAAAAACCCGCAACAAAAGCTGCGGCAGCGAAAAAGCCAACCGCCACCAAAAAGGCGACAGCTACAAAGAAACCAGCTACTAAAGCCGTAGCGAAAAAGACTGCGGCTAAAAAAGCCCCCGCTAAGAAAACAACGGCGAAGAAAGCCGCGCCTAAAAAGGCCAATCCAGCTGTGTCTTCCCGTAAACCAATGCGGCAAACGGTTACTTTTCGGGTAAAACGCGGAACCGTTATTGGCGAACGCCTGCAACAAAAAGACCAAGACTACAAAGTCTCGTACGATGGCGCGATGACAGTCCTCCAAGGGCTAGAAGTCATTAAAGGTGACATGGACGGCACGCTCACATTCCGCCGTTCCTGCCGCGCCAGCATTTGCGGAAGCTGCGGAATGTTCATAGCCAACCGTTCTCGTCTAGCCTGTAAAACAAAAATTAAAGACCTCGTCGAAGGCAACGCCGAGAAAAACATCGCACCGGTGAAGGATGGCATCATCACAATCGAACCCCAGAAAAACCAACCTGTTTTGAAAGATTTGGTGGTGGATATCGAGCCGTTCTACAACAAAGTGAAGGACATTATCCCCTACGTGCAAGAAGGCGCGGAATCCGAAAAAAGCGTGGATAAAGACTCCTTCTCCCAAGTCAATATGGTCAGTAACTGCATCATGTGCGGAAGCTGCGTGTCAGACTGCACCGCCATGGCCGTAAATCCAGACTTCATCGGCCCTGCCGCGTTGGCAAAAGCGTACCGCTTTGTGGCCGACCCACGGGAAGGCAGCAAAACCGAGCGTCTGAAAGAACTCTCCGAAAAGAACGGCATTTGGGATTGTGTCCGCTGCGGCATGTGTATCGACGCCTGCCCGAAGGACGTCGCCCCCATGCAAGCCATCGTTAAACTGCGCAGCAAAGCGATAGACGCAGGCATCACCAACCACGCAGGCGCGCGCCACTCCATGTCCATGAAGAAAGACATCGCCACATGGGGCGTCCTGAACGAACCGTTCATGCTACTAAAAACGCTACGCTTCGGCATTTTTAGCCAAATCGGTAACGCATTGAATTTATTTAAAAAAGGGAAGATACCAAACCCACTTCCTTTTGACCATAAAGCAACAAAACTAAACGAGGTCAAAGCCATCTTCGCCGAGCTGGAGAAAAACCCAATCGACGTAGACACCAAAGCGGAAGATAGCGGCCCCGGCGCAGGTTAACTGAAAAGAAAAAAGGCGGCAAAATCACACTGCCGCCTTTTCTCAAACGTAAAAACCTAATCCAAAATAAACGTGTCCGCCGTAAGGTAGCCATCTATCACAGTTTTGTGGTTTTCAAACAAGTTTTCAGGCATGTCATCTAAGGGAAACCATTGAACATCCAAACTTTCGCTATTGCTGGTTATAGCTTCACCTCCAATAACTGAGCACTCAAAACCAAGCATAAAACCTTGAACTTTATTACCATCAGGGTAGGAGAAAACGAAGTGTTCAGGGTTGGAAAAAGCACCGAAAACACGGTTAACTTTAATGGTATAACCAGTTTCTTCTTCAACTTCCCGAATCACTGCTTGCTCAAAAGTTTCGCCAAAATCAACGCTACCACCTGGCAACCCCCATTTTTGGTGGTCTCTGCGCAGGTGTAAAAGAATTTTAGTTCTCGTCTCATCCAGCACAACAGCCATCGTACCAGCGTTTATCGTATGGAGCATACAAACCTCATGTGCAATAGCTTACAATAAAAAACTATCCAGCCCAACTATACTCATCCTAGCCTAATATAACCCTCTATGCTAAAGTAGCCTCGCATTTGTAAGTTACAGGTGTGGGGCTTAACAACCTCTTATAAGCTGGCCATCGCAACGCTGGCCATTAAATAGTAGCGTTGCTGAACCAACAATGTGGTTGGGGAGGCAGCGAATACAATACGGTGAAAGCTGAAATAAGCTGCGTCGTTGCTTATAGCGATTGTTAACTCCCCAGCCACTTCACGAAGTGGCTGTTTTTAAACAAAAAGGGAGCCATAAACATGACGAACAAAAACAAAATACCATCTCCAATAACAGAGCGTGACTTTCGTAGACTAGTAGACATTTTGAATGTGTATTTAGGGCTAAGTCAGCGCAAAAGGAGGCTATTACTTCAACTTATTCAAACATTAGCCAGATAATTTAAATCCCCCTCTCAGGGGGATTTAAATCACCTACCCCGTCAACCTCCGCGGGTAGTCCAAATTATCAATAATCTGGTTAGCAAGGGTGGATAACCCTTCTGACGCCTTTGTATTGGGGAAAGCCTGCGTTACCAACTGCTGCATTTTTACAGCCGCCGCGTAGTTGCGGTCGTAAGGAACCTGCCCAAAAACAGGCACGCTCACACCTAAAAAATTCTTGGCCGCCGTCACAATTTTTGTCGCCGTTTGCTGGCCTTCCGTAACACTCGCTGCTTGGTTCGCAATAAGGTGGCAACTCTGGTTATCGTACCGCTTGGCCAGCAATTTAATAATCGCGTAGGCATCCGTAATCGCACTGGGGTCGGGCGTTGTTACAAGCAGGGTCTTATCCGCACAAGTACACAAACTCAGCACGTTTTCATCCAACCCCGCAGGCACATCAATAAAAACAGCATCAAAGGAAGCAGCAAGTTGTTTAAGCTCTTCCAGCAAATTATGCCGCTGTAACGCATTCATAAAAGGAAGGTTTTGCGTGCCGCTACGGCCGGGAATCAACCAAAACCCCTTGTCAGATTTCACCATAATATCCTGCAACGTCGCTTGACCACGCAAAACGTCGGAAAGGTCTTTCTCCGTCGTCAAACCAAGCTGAACATCCGCATTGGCAAGGCCAAAGTCTCCATCAAAAACAGCAACTTTTTTCCCTTTTTTAGCGAGTAAATGCGCCAAGTTAAGGCAAATGCTGGTTTTTCCAACGCCGCCTTTGCCGCTAGCAAAAGCAAAAATAGGTGTGGATTGAAAAGACGTCATGCATCAACCTCCCATATTGGTTTTGGTGGAGTCGTAAGCTGTTGTGCCAGTAGCGGAGCCGTCAATTCGCATGGGCCACTCTGAATCGCATTGCTGTCACTAACAAGCCCGCACGGCAGTTTTTGCGCCATCATCACGCTGGCAATGGGGCCAAGGCGGGTTGTTTCATCCAATTTGGTAAAAACAAGGCTGCTGGGGTTTAAATGCCTAAAAGCGTAGGGCAGGGCGGCCATATCCGTTTCGTTCAAGTTGGCAGGTAACACAAGGTGTACGGTTGTGGGCAAACCAAGGCCATCTAACCGTTCCTTAAACTCAATAATTTCCCGAGGCTTACGCGGGTTCAACCCTGGCGTATCAATCAAAAGATAATGCCGCTTCCCAAGGCTTTTAGCTGCTGTTGCAAGGTCTTCCGTACTGCGGATAAGATGCGCCTGCTCACCAAGGGCATCGCCCACAATATTCAAAGGTTCAAACCCAGCAATTTTCTGATCGTCTAAAGACATCAACCCGATGCTTGCGCCACTGCGCTGACGGTCAACCGCCAACTTGCACAAAAATGTTGTTTTACCCGCGCCCGTTGGGCCAACCACAACATGCGCCTGCCCACGCGGAAAAAGATCAGCAGGAGCTTTAAAAGAAATCATCTTGCTCATGACCATTTCCAAGGCGTCAGTCGGGCTAAAACCCGCTTCCACAACACCATGAGTCGCCTTGCTCAACTTCTCGGAATACTCAGGCAAAATGCTGTGCTCGCGCAAAGCTTCCATAAGGTTGCTCGGCGCAGCCGTAGAACCATTGCTCGGTGCCATAATAGGCGTAGGAGAAATCTCAATCGTCTCTGCATCGGTAGTTGACGTAGAACGTTCCAACGCGGCGGTAATTTCCAACGTGGTTTTACCTTCAGGCGTCTTCACTTTGCGGGTGGAAAGAATCACCGCGTCACGGCCAAGGTCGTTCTTAATCAGCCGCAAGGCGGCCGCCATATCCGGAGCAGTGAAGGTTTTAAGTTTCATACAATTTACTTATACGGCATTTTCACCGCTTTTACTAGCTGACGCTAAAAATGCTTGACCAAACACAAACGTATACATAAAAAGAAGCACGAAATACTTATCATTTAGCACTAGACATTAAAGGAGGTCGCGATGCGCGCCCATAAAACATTTAACCCACAAGAAACATATCCTAACCGCCAAATCATTTTATTTTGTTCAGCAGGCATTAGCGGAGGAATCCCGTCTAACTCTAGCAAAGCAATTCATAAAAAAGGGACGGATATTGTTATCTGCGGTAAGAGAACCCGCAAAAGCGATACAGGTGATGAATCCCAAGCTGAAGCTTTGCTTCAGTGGGCAGCGAAAAATTGGGATAATGGAGGTGTAAATTTTAATCACACCGGCCTGGCAATATTGTCAATCTTTCCATACTCTCTTGAAGATGCCTACGAGCGTCTTGTCCAAGGCCTACCTCATGGTGTAATGATCGATATCGTGTTAGATAGCACCTTCGCATCAGCATATGAGGCTCAGTTGCGCGCAATCAACGAGGAGTTTTTCAAAGATCGCGTGAAAATTCACGCCAGCTATTCACCTATAAGCAGTAGCTACGCAAATTACTACAATGCACTGCTATTCTTGAGAGGAGCGATCTCTTCAACAGGAAGCTGGAAAATCATCAAATTTCCTTGGCAGTTCTTTTGGTTCGCGGTTGACCGAGCCATCAACAAAGAGCCAAAAAACTTTGTAACAAAATTTCTCGCTTGGTGTGCTAGCAAAGCTCTGCCAAAGCATATGCGCTAAGCACCTATTACCAACAAAAGGAAAAGGAGGAAACACCACCCTCCTTTTTCTGTACAAACTCTCCCAAGCCCTCAAAATCCCTATTCAAAATTTCTTTAGGGGGTGTTAAGTCTCAAAATGCGCCCTATAACATCTTTATTGCCGATAAGTACAAAATAAACTAGGTTCGGGTATGTTTTTTGCGGAAGTTGATTTAACAGTTTGGGCGTATGTTGCTGCGTTTGTCGTCGTATTCTTAGCCCAAATGTACGGAGCCGTCGCAAGCGGCGATGGCCTAATCATCCAGCCCATTTTAGTCGCCCTCGGCGTACCTGCCAATGCCGCCATGGCAAACGATACAACAGGTTCCGCTTTCGCAGGATTTTCCTCCGCATGGGTTTACTACAAAAACGGCCTTTTATCATTCAACACGCTGCTATGGTGGGCACCTGGAATTATACTCGGCCCCATAGCAGGAGCCATCCTTCTTGCGTATCTGCCGCTTATCGCGCTAGATATCCTTATTGTCGCCTCATCCATCGCAGGGGCTGCCTACTTTTTGCTACGGCGTAAAAGCAAAACACAAACCTCTAAAGTAGGAACAAGCATTAACCGCCTATGCTCTGTTATCTTTGGTTTTATCGTAGGGTTTTTAACGGGGCTAGGCCTTGGTGGCGTTGGCATTATTACTAAAATGCTCCTTATCGCGTCAGGGCTTGATATCAAACGCGCCAGCGCAATATCCAGCGTTATCGGTACCGTACCTATTTTTCCCGCATTTTTTGCTTACCTTGTAGCTGGCCTTATTTCACCGCTGTTATTACTTGTTATTTCCGTGGCTTTTGCTACAGGCTCTTACGTTGGCAGCCATATTGTTATCCGTATGGATACCGCATTGCTAGAGCGTATTTTCATGGTCTCAACCATCCTCATATCCATCTTCATCCTCGCAATGAAGTTTATAGGTTAAACCGTTAACCTCCAAAACCCACTTGCATTACGCGCCACAGGCTCTATTCTATGCACATTGCGCTTCGGCGCACCTAACCTTTTCAAGGGAGATATTGATAATGTCAAAATCAATGGAAAAACTGCAACCTATCTTAGAAGCTCTCCAAACTGGGGAGATGATGGTAACGCTCACAGTTAAGTGGTTTGCTTTAGCGCAAAGCAACACAGTTTACCATATGTTCACCACTAATAACGTAGCTACAGCTCTATTTGATGGTAGCGATCCTACCTGTCCAAGGCCTTTTCATAATGACAAAGTAGAGGGGAAAGAACTCTCTTTTGAAGAAGCTCTAACTCTATTGATCAAAGATCTAGACCCTCGGATAAAAATCTGCAAAGAACTCCGTGTCGGCGTTGCGAAGATGGAGAAGCCTCGTGAAGAGCTGGCATCTGTAACTTTAGACGGGTGGCAAGTTAAGGCACTAATAAGGTAGGTTCCTTTGAAGAAGAAAACAGGTCATGCAATACGCATGGCCTGTTTCTCGTTGGAAAGGGAGATATTCCAACTCATAAATCACCATAGGGGTTGATTTTCAACCAAAGCTCATCTATCTACCTAAGCATGTAAAGCGTTTTAAACTGTAAACTTCATAAGGATTCTACAATGACGACAGAAGTAGAAGAAATCCCAGTAACCAGCATGCATTTTTACGATCAAAAGGGAACTTTTGAGATTGAGTTGGAAAAAGCTCATCCTGTATTGGGTGAAAAACTGACCATTCCAGTAGCTGAGCTAAACGAAGCACTATCCGTGATTAACCTCCTTGCAGGAGCAAATAATCCAGAGCTACCGAAAGCAACAGGAGTAAATGGTACAGAAATCACAGTAAATTCTAACTTTTCGGAAAATAAATTGACCGCACACTGGAACGGTGGCGGGGAAGCACATCTCATGTTGGGCAAAGGTGGCTTTAAAAAACTTATAGATGCCACTGCTCTGATCAGCGAAAAATACTTTGGCAAGGAAACAGCCATATAACTGCTTTCCTAACCTGAATAAAAATAACCCCAGAGCCACGCAAGTGATCTGGGGTTATTTTAGTAAATCCACCAACATATCATGACAAAAATTGTACGATAAGTTGGCGGATTTGGTTTTGTAGAAACAGAAATTAGGCGTCTTTTTCCACTTCTGTGAATCCTAAACTAGGGAGCTTCTGCCTGATAGCGGGAAGGTCACTAGATTTTTGAATCCACTGCAGATGAATAACACCTTGCCCTATGTCTTTCTCACGTTTTGTAGGAGTAGCATTATAATCATCCATAAACTCAATAACTTCCTCAGTGCAATGCTCTTTTGGAATTGATACGGCATGGTCACCAAGCGCTTCTACCATTTGAGGTCCTAGGTTGAAATAATCTACCCAGAAGGTTTTCTCAGTCTGATTCGACATATGTTTACCTCTGTTAACAGGTTAGTAATTTAAAAAGGAATGATTGAGCTTGTCTGCCCATTCATTATTTGTATACATAAAGTAAATTATCAATATCTGCAACAGCTAAAACAAAAACCCCTCCCACTCGACTGACCTTCAATGTGTGAAGCGCATTTCATCAGATTTTCAAGGCGTTGGCCCCCAGTAGAGTAAGCACATAGGAACTTCGGCTTGAACACCCAAGGGTGGCTTTGCCAGCCCTTGAGGTGGGAATAAATCCGCTGCACCGTGTACACGCCACCGCCCATACTAACCCATACAAACTTCTCACTTGCCATCAAGCAACCATCGTCTCAGCAGTTCTTTCCTTCACCCTATTACCTCAAAGCTCCAGTACACTCCTGTCCCTTCCTTGTCCTGCCTACCGTTCGTTCCATCCAGAAAACACCTTTCTGCCTCCCCACATCCACCGGCAAAAATATTCATCCAACTCACTCACGACCACTTCGCCCCGCACTAGTCATGTTGTATACAAAAAGGCAGAGAGAAACGCCAAAAATTCACTTTTTTGACCTCAAATATCACTTTTTAATACCGATTTATCCCTTATTCACCATCATTTTTGATGCTTTTTACGCCGCAAATTTTTTTAAGCAAAAAATAAAGGTCAGACAAAAAAGTGTCGTCTAAACAGTGCCAACAGTTTTAATTTTGGCCTTAGGGGAAAGCTCAGCTTGAGAAATAACGGCAATACTCGGCAAAGTCCGCTCCATCAATAACCGCGCAAACGGGCGGATACCGGGCGTTGTCAGCAAAATTGGCTGTAGCCCTGCCATAAGCTGCTTCTCGAAGGCATCTTTCGCAGCATTTAAGAAAGACTGAACCTTATCCGGCGCCATAGCAAGCTGCCGCTCCTCACCATTGGTTAAGATGCTGTTTGCAAACTCTTTTTCCCAAGAAGGAGAGAGGGAAACAATAGGAATCGTGCCGTCCATTCCCACATGCTGAGTCGAAATTTGTCGACCCAAACGCTGGCGAACATTCTCCGTTAAAATCGCAATATTACGAATACCCGCAGAGTCCGACAAAGCCTCTAAAATCGTTGGTAGGTCACGGATAGAGACACGTTCATTCAATAAACTTTGAAGCACTTTTTGCAGTGTTCCCAACGCAATACGCTCAGGAATAAGCTCTTTAATCAGAGTCTCATGCTCTCCGCTAATTTCATCCAATAACTTCTGAAGCTCGTTACGGGTCAGCAATTCTGACAGATTATCTTTAATAACTTCAGTAAGATGAGTCACAATAACGGTCGCATTATCCACCACCGTATAACCATTAAAAGTGGCATCTTCTTTTCTACTTTCATCAACCCAAATAGCAGGGAGTCCAAAAGTTGGCTCTGTCGTTGGGGTTCCCTCTATTTGCGGAGCACTCCCCGTAGGGTCCATGGCTAAAAGTTTTCCAGGGTCTAACGTACCGCGCCCAGCCTCAATATCCTTGATATAAAGGCAGTATTCACCCGGTTGAAGCTGCATATTGTCCTGAATTCGTAAACTAGGAACCACAAAACCAATTTCTTTTGCCATTTGGCGGCGCATAGCTTTGATTTGGTCAGTTAAACGTCCACCACGAGATTCATCAATAAGCCCAAGCAAACCGTACCCAAGCTCAAGGCGCAGGGTATCAATATGTAAAATGCTGGCAATAGGCTCTTCTTGAATTTGGTCAGCTTCAGCAGCAGCTTCTTCTGCTTCTTTTTCAGCTTGTTCTGCCGCCTCTAATTCAGGCGCAAGCTTGTGGTTCTTATAGGCAAAGTAACCCATGCTTCCCAGAGAACCTGAAATAAACCAAAACGGTAAAATAGGCATGTTTGGTAAAAGTGAAAGGGAGAACATAAGCCCTGAAGCAACAAAGAGAGCTAAGTGGTTCTGTGCAATTTGGGTAATAACCACATTTCCTGCACTGCCCATAGTACCTGATTTTGCAACCAACATACCCGCAGCAATAGAGATAGTAAGGGCAGGGATGTAAGCAACCAAACCGTCTCCCACTGTGAGGAGCATGTATTTTTGGGAAGCATCGGCAATAGATAAATCATGCTGAGAAACCCCAACAATAACACCAACAAGAAGGTTTAGAGCCGTAATGATAAGTCCCGCAATAGCGTCTCCACGCACAAATTTACTAGCACCATCCATAGCCCCGTAAAAACCAGTTTCTTGCTCCAGTTCTTTACGTCGCTCGCGGGCGGCATCTTCGTCTATCAAACCAGCATTCAAATCAGCGTCAATGGCCATTTGTTTCCCAGGTAAACTATCTAGTGTGAATCGGGCTGCCACTTCTGCAATACGCCCAGAACCCTTGGTGATAACGATAAAATTCACAATGATAAGAATTAGGAAGATAATCAATCCAATAATAAAATTACCACCCATAATAACGCTACCAAAGGTCTCGATAATCTTTCCCGCCGCAGCTGTACTTGCATGGCCTTCAGATAAAATTAAGCGGGTAGAGGCAACATTCAGCGCTAAGCGAAATGTTGTTGTCACAAGCAAGAGCATAGGAAAGGCTGTAAATTCTAAAGCCTTTTGAATAAATAAAACTGTAAGTAGAATAAGCAATCCAAGCGTAATATTAAGGGCAAAAAGCAAGTCCAACATAATAGCTGGTAATGGAACGAAAAATAGAATAATTAAGCTGATAACCCCAAGCGCCATCAGCATTTCTTGCTGGCGTACGGCATGAAGGATATTTTTAAAATCAGGCATTTATTTTATTCTATTGTTCGTGCTTAAGCAGGTAAGAAGTATACGTGAGAAGCAAAAAATAGGGAAGGGGCGAAAGCAAGGAAGACAAAAAATATGAAATTTTAAAAAATCGTATATCTATTTAAGCTTTATGCAACATTATAGGTAGAAAGCTTATCTTTAAGAAGCTTAATAGAAATACCTAAAACATTAGCAGCGTGTTCTTGTT
>JAPPOO010000042.1 GCA_028817875.1 Alphaproteobacteria bacterium
CCAAGCCAACAGATTATAGCAGTAAGCACTATAATCTACGCCACATATTTTTTACTACCATGGAACCCACCCTTAAATACTTGGATGTCGTTTATTATAGCAGTATTTATAGCGGCAAACCTCGTAGGATGGCTTACAGGATGGTCTTTTTCAAAACAGAAGCAGCAAATCTGGCAAGATCTAACTGAATAGACGCAAGGCGGCCATGTGGCCGCCTAACGCATTTTATATACGCATAAACTTGGCGTTTCTGTCGCCTCTAACCATGCATGTTTAAATTCTTTTAACCCAATTTTCTGTCGTGCCTGAACACGCTCCTTCCCCAAAGGGTTATGAATGATTACTTCCACATCATTTATATCTAGAATAACAACAGCATGTAGCTTTACACCATCTTCTCTATCAAATGGTGCATAATTCAAAACAACCGAGCACAACCCTCCCGTTTCATGCCCTTTCAGCAAATCGTCCCATGTCGGTTTAGCAAAATGGTATTGAGCAGCATCGTGTTCCAAAACAGCTTGCATATCATTCGTCAACAAATCTGGCTGATACGTATTTTTTTTAAAATATTCATACTCACTTTTCGGCATAACACTTTCCAAAGCACCAAAACCGCTTTGAACCCACAATCGGTAATCAATATCATCCCAAAAAGTTATTTGCCCGCCTTGTGCCAAAAACCAACGCCAAAAAGGAAATTCCCATACAACATATCCTTTCTTCCAACGGGAGATTTTACCAATATCTTCAAAATTATATCGTTTAGGAAAAAAATAGTGCGCCACCATCGTGTAACAGCACAAAGCGCACGCATTACCTGGATTTATTTCAAGGGGTATATCTAACCGAGAACTAAGCACACCTAATTAACCACCCGGCAGCATACGCCGTAAAACAGTATCCTTCTTAACAAAATGATGATACAGCGCAGCCAAAACATGTACAGCCACTAAAAACACAAACACATTCCAGATAAACTCATGCGCCCCATGCGCAAACTCAGCTAGCGGTTTGTTTCTTCCAATTAAGTCAGGCATTTTAAACAAGCCATAAACAGTAATACCATGCCCTCCAGCCATACTCATTACATAACCTGAAATCGGCATACCAAACATAACAGCATACAAACCTAAGTGCACCATTTCCGCTGCTTTCGTCTGAAGCTTCGTCATCTGTCCATCTTCACGCGGTGTCACATTTACCAAACGCCAAAAAAAACGAATAGCAACCAAAGCCAAAATCAAAACACCAGTAGATTTATGAAGCCCATAAAGCTCCCACTTACCAAACCCCAAAAACTGCTCACCAACAGGCAATAAATCTTCCATTTGCTCTGCAATAATATACATAGCTAGAAAAAGAACCATAATAAACCAGTGAAAAAACTGAGCAACAGCGCCCCAGCTAGCACGTGTATTCTTAAGCATATATTTACCCTCCCCTTTTTATGAATTAGGAGTAAAAGCGGTAACCGTTTTTACCACCTTGTTTGGCCGCATACATTGCTTCATCAGCAGCATTCAAAAGCTCTTCTGCGTCTTTTCCGTCCTGAGGCGCCATCGCCAAACCAATGCTTGCACCCATTTTCAAGCGTGTATCATTAATCCAAATTGGCTCATTCACTAATTCCAATACGCGTTTTACACGTGTTTCCAATACTTTACGGTCATCCAAACCGTTAAACATCATCACAAACTCATCGCCACCAATCCGAGCCAACACGTCAGAATCCCGCACACATGCGCCAAAACGTTCAGAAATTGCTTTCAGCGCATCATCTCCCATTTCATGGCCATATGTATCATTAATAGGCTTAAACCCATCTAAATCAATAAACAATACAGCCATTGCTTTTTCAGCCTTAAAGAGAGATTCCATCTTTTGCATCAAATAACGGCGGTTTGCCAAACCAGTCAAAGGGTCTTCATTCGCTTGACGCAAAGCTTTGTCACGTTTAGACATCTGAGAAATCGCAGTGGCTAACTCACCAAATTCATCTTGACGCTTAATCTCAATATCAACAGACGCATTACCATTATCAATGCCTTCAATCAGTTCACCAAGCTTCGCAAGCGTAGAAACCAAATCGGCAGCAATAAACTTTGCTAGTGCACCACCCAAAATAACCGCAGCAACAATACCAACAACAAGAGACATCACAGCATCTAACGCAACACCAACCAAGGCTAGGCCACCCGTTAAACAGGCAACAACAACACCGTAGGCAACGATAAACACAAGGAATTTCTTAAAGAGCGACGTCACTATAAAAAACTTTCTTCTTTATTTCTTTAACTCTGCCTACATCATAACCACAACTAGTTCAAGGCACAACTTTTCCACAACAAAATTACAGCATCAGCAAAAAAGAGAGGCCGCAACCTCCCTTTTTCACTCTCAAACCAACCCTAAGCTGACTTTTTCTTTGTCACAATCCGTAATGTCTTACGTTTTGTCGCTGTTTTAGCAGCAGGCTTTGTTTTTCTTGTTGGTTTTTTAGTTGTAGTTGCTGCAGTCTCAGTCTTGGTCTTACTGGAAGACTTCTTCGCAGCTGTTTTCGTTGTTTTTGTTGTCTTCTTACTGCTGGCAGATTTTTTCGCAGTCGTCTGACCTTCTGTTGACTCTTGCGTCTTCGTAGAAGAAGAACCAGATTTGGACTTTGCTTTTGTCGTCTTAGTCGTAGCTGACTTTTTAGAGGACTTCTTCGCAGCAGAAGCAATACCCATCTTTTCAGCAATTTCATCTACCAACGCATTAACTTCTGCCATAGATGGGTTTTTGAAGCCATCCAAAACAGTCATACCTGTTTCCATAGCAGCCGCAAATAAAACACGGTTACCAATGTAGTGCTCAGCAACTGGCACATCCATGCTTTTTAGCTTATCAGCAACATCTTTAGTAATGTTCGCACGCGGCACCACACGGTTCATCACCACCATGGCATCACTGCTCTCAGAAGCAATTGTGTTCATCGTTTCGCGCACAGCCCAAACATCAGCAGGGCTAGGCTGTAATGGCACCAACACCATATCGGCCGCGCGGGTAGAAACTTTAATATCCATCTCAGCATGAGGAGGCGTATCAATAATAATAATGTCATTTGCTTCCCGAGCCATCGCCAAATCGCGTGTTAAACGCCAACCAGACGTTGCGATCAAACCCACATCATTTTTCTTGCGTTGTGCGTGCCAATGGCTGGCAGTACCTTGAGGATCGGTATCAAACAACATGGTAGAAAGACCACGCTGGGCAAAAGCCGTAGCAAGATGAATGGCCAGAGTGGTCTTACCTGAACCACCTTTCTGCTGAGCCACCGTAATAACATGAGCGGACATGGAAGTCTCCTTTTTCTTTTCTAAATCAATTTATTGGCACAAGACTCTATGTGACTGACCCGCATCCTAGCAGGCTCAATCCCATAATTGGAAGAGGGAAAATAAAGGGAGTATTTCCTGTGTTGCATTTTTGCCCAAGTTTTATGCATGTCAGAATCCATTGATTTTGTTAGTATACCGCCTATGACAAACTATTCTCAGGAACAACTCGCTATTTGGCGCCTCACTCGTACAAAAGGAATTGGCCCCGTCGCATTCCAACGCCTGATGAATATCTGCGGTTCAGCTCAAGCTGCTATTGAACAACTTCCCGAACTCTCCCGCGCTAAAAAACGCTCAACAGAAGCCGTACCTTTGTCTGATATTGAACAAGAAGTTGAAACCCTCACCAAGCACGGCGGCATAGCACTGTTCCTAAACGAACCTAACTACCCTTACCTTTTACAACACATCCCTGACCCACCGCCAGTGCTACAAATTCTCGGTAACCCACAACATTTAACACCACAAACGCTTGCCATTGTTGGCAGCCGCAACGCCTCTGCCGCAGGGATAAATTTCACCCAAAAACTCGGGCGAGAACTCGTCCAAAATGGCTATACCCTTATTTCAGGCCTTGCCCGCGGTATCGATACCACCGCCCACCAAGCTTGCCTGCAAGAAAACAAACCAACCATTGCCGTTGTCGCCGCGGGGGTAGACCACCTATACCCACCGGAAAATGCGAAACTCCGCCAACAAATTATTGAACACGGCTGTATCGTATCGGAACAACCCATTGGCAGCACCCCAACCGCTCGCCATTTTCCACGTCGAAACCGCATCATCACAGGTCTTTCCCGCGCCGTAATTATCACAGAAGCCAGCCGCCGTTCAGGCTCACTTATTACAGCCACTTATGCAGGGGAATACGGCCGTGAAGTCTTTGCCGTCCCTGGCAGTCCGGCCGATACCCGCGCCGCAGGCACAAACCATCTCCTCAAACAAGGAGCCACTCTGTTAGAAAGCGCAGAAGACGTCTTCAATGTGCTAGACGCCTACCGTCCATTCACACCGCAACCTGTCGTCAGCTACACAGGGGAAGAAGCAGGCCAACCCCATCTGTTTATGACCGAACAAGAAGAAACAGAAACCTCTAGTAGCGGTATCCTCTCTCTTCTCTCAACCACACCTGTCCCATTGGATATCCTCATACGTCAATCCAACAAACCAGAAACCGAGGTCATCATCGAACTCACAGAATTAGAGCTAGACGGCAAACTCAAACGCCACCCAAACGGAGACATCTCCCTCACCTAACCCCAAAAACGCCAAAAGGCAGGGAAATTTCCCCGCCTTCTAACTCTGTTAGCTCTACTCTGAACTCTTACTATCAAATTCACAAGCAAAGTAAAATTCCACTACAGGTGGCAGCTCTGGGTTTAACTCCAAACCAGACTTTTCTTGCAATTTATCCAAGGAAAAATAGTCATTTACTATATCAGATAAAGTTGAATCAGATTTATCAGAACCATCACCAAACAGCTTCTCAGTAACAAATTCCTTAAAATCATAAGATCCATACATCTCCCCAGCTAAGTCCAGAAAAGCGCGACCTAACTTAAAAGAATTAGTAGTCAAGTTTTGCATCAGCTCGTCGCTAAAAGTAACAGAACACTGAACAGAGTACGAAACACCACTCTTAATTTCGCTACCAAATTGAATAGGTATTACTCGAGAAACCTTCTCAGGCATTCCCCAAAACCACCAATAATAGCATTTACCTTCAAACCCTGTTAACTGTTGAGGATCTGCATCAGAAGAAAAACGCACCCATTCTTTTGCCTCGCAGGCAACTGGGTTAGTTGCTGTTTTTATAGCAACTATCACAAGCAATATCCCAAGAACCATGAAATCGAACAAGTCAAGTACTATAACGTTCAGGTCAAGATTCGCAAAAGCTAAACCAAACATGGTTATACCAAGCAAACAAACAACTATACTCGGCAAACGCGCCAACCAAACTGACTCAGTAAATCGCCAATTTTTAGATACATCAATCTGATGCTTCTGAATATCAGACATCAAAGTCTCCTATAAATTATCCCCCACAAGCGGGGTGTCAAACGTCACATGAAGTAGTTCTATTCTTGCTTTGTATACTTTTTATGCCAAAAGCACAACCTTTCCCTTTCCTAGCGCCGTGCCATCGGCTACAGTGCAGACATGAAACGCACATCAAAACCCCCTAAAAATGCTAAAGATTTTTCAAAAAAGACGAGTAAACCACCTCGTAACAACACCAAAAAACCGCAAAAATCACGTAGACACCCACCAATCGACCAAAAGTCGGAACCCCACGTACCTGTTCCCACTTTTCAGGAACTTCCCCATATTTTTGAGGTTGAAATCACCACCATTTCTGAAGATGGCGAACCCTTTGCTCTCGCGTTAGACCGCGATAAAGTTGGCCTGTACCCACGCATTTTGGTTGACCCAACCGCCAACGTCACCGTGGGCGACAAACTCACCATTGAAATTGTCAGCGAGGAAGACAACATCGCCCTCGCCCGTGTAGTGCAGCCACCCAAAAAAGAAAAGCAGGACTTCACTTTCCTCGCAGTTACCAGCGGCACACCGCCACACGCACTGCAAGCTTTCAACCGTGAACTAGCAAGTGTTGACTTCGTCCTAAGCGATAAAAAGGACTTCCCCGACGGCACCGTTCTACGCGTGCGCCCGGGCAAACGCCCTAAATACGGCCCAACCCCTTGCACATTCGTAAAAGAAATTGCCAATACAGCCAAAGGAATGGACAGCCTCATCGCGATTGATAACCACAGCATCCCCATGGAATTCCCTCAAGAAGTCATTCAGGAAAACGAGAACCTTCCCGCTTTTACCGCGAAAGATATCAGCCAACGGGAAGACCTGCGCCAAATCCCCATCGTCACCATTGACGGCGCAGACGCACGGGATTTTGACGATGCCGTATGGGCAGAACCATGGGAAGACGGGCACCACATCATCGTCGCCATTGCAGATGTCGCCCACTACATCAAACCCAATTCAGAATTAGATAAAGAAGCTTTCAGCCGCGGGAACAGCACCTATTTTTCAGACCGCGTTGTCCCCATGCTACCAGAACGCCTATGTAATGACCTTTGCAGCCTCCGTCCCGAAGAAGACCGTCCCGTTCTAGCCGTCCACATGTACATCAATGCTCGCGGCCAATTGAAAAAACATCAGTTTGTGCGCGGTGTCATCCATTCCCATGCGCGTCTCACTTACGAACAGGCGCAAGAAGCGCTAAACGGTAAGCCAAGCACCACCAAACCCCTCATGGAAAGCACACTGCTACCGTTACAGGCCGCAGCAAACACCTTGATGGAAGCCCGCAAACGCCGCCACGCGTTAGAGCTAGACATCCCCGAACCAAAACTCGTTTTGGATGAAACCAATACAGTAACAGGCATTGCTGTAAGGGAACGCCTCTTCACACACCAAATGATTGAAGAACTGATGGTGCTGGCCAACGTAGCGGCCGCCACAGCGTTGGAAACCAAAAGCCAGCCATGCATGTACCGCATCCACCCCGAACCTAGTAAGGAAAAGCTAGACACCCTTCGCAACGTCTTAAAACAACACAGCCTACGTTTCAGCGGCGGTGCTACACCCACTCACCAAGATTACGACACCCTACTCAGGCGCGTTAAAGGCCACCCCGCTGCACCAACCCTCATGCGGAACATTCTACAATCCCAACAACAAGCCAAATACGACCCTGAAAACCTTGGCCACTATGGCCTTGCCCTGCAACGCTATGCGCATTTTACTAGCCCAATCCGCCGCTACAGCGACCTCATCGTCCACCGTCACCTTATTAAAGCTTTGAATTTAGCGGGAGACGGCGGCCACCTCACACCATTCAAACAGCTCCGTAAAGATGCCGACCACATCAACATTACGGAACGCCGCAGCCAACAAGCTGAATGGGAAGCGCGCGACCGCCTGATTGCCCGTTTCTACCAACAGCACATCGGCAATACGTTTGAAGGCCTGGTGCTCAACGTAATGAAATTCGGTGCTTTTGTCCGCGTGGAAGAAGTAGCAGAAGGCCTACTCCCCTGCCGCCTGATGGATGACGACCACTATATCTATAATGAAAAAACACTTAGCCTACGCGGAAAACGCACAAGCAAAACCGTTAAGGTCGGCCAAAGCATTGCTGTTCGTCTGTTAGAGGCTGACCTCATTACCGGTAAATTGACCTTTGGCCCCACCAAGTAAAGTGGTTTAATATCTCAACCATGATTACAACCACAGGCCTGAATTGGAACACCCTCGCCCCGTATTTCGGAGACTACGGCCTGTTCGTCACCATGGTATTTGTTGCGCTTATTTTAGGAGTAACACCCCTACGCTACCCGTTCCAATGGCTAGAAACCTACTACCACGAGCTCTCCCACGGCTTGGCAGCAATCATTACATTCGGCTTTATTCACCGCATTAAACTGAATATAGACGGCAGCGGTTGGTGCAGCACCCGCGGCGGTAACCGTTTTATCATTCTTATTTCAGGCTACATGGGCGCAGCCTTATGGGGTGGGTATTTATATTTAGCAGGCTGGGCGCTTGGCAGCCAAGGCGCCGTAGAACTCCTTTACCTAGAACTCGCGCTCCTCGCCATCACAACTCTCCTATGGGTAAGGGACCCCGTCACACTACTCATCATAGCAACCATGGCTTTGGTGTACGGCTCTCCTATTTTATTCCCTGCTTTGCAAGGGTACGTCTCATTCCTTCTGCAATTTACAGGCATTTACGTCATGCTCAACGCCATCCGCGCACCACTTAACCTTGTTGATGGCAAACACGTGGGCGATGGCGCAGCCCTTGCCGATATCACCTACATTGTCCCCAAAGGCATCTGGATTTTATTCTGGTTTGTCTTCGCACTTGCTGTTTTAACCTTCTGCGCAGCCACTACCCTACCGGGCTTGCAGTGGATACTCACATGGATATCTTAGTCCTCACGGTCAGGTAAAATACCAAGATTTTTCATATTTTTAGCCCATTTATCCATTTTTTTACGTTCTTGCCTCATCCACAGCTTAAGCCATAAAAACGCGGCAACCAGCAACAAAACCACTAATATAAAAAACACAGTTCACTCCTTTTTCCTCAAACAACGACCACCAAAAAAGGTGGTCGGGGAGTGATTACCGTCAGATGAACAGCGCAGCTATTCCAGCGTTCGCCGTATTGTATTTACTGCCTCCCCAACCCACGGCTGAGGGAAGCACATATTATTCAGCCTGTGCATTGGCTTACATCTGAGGGGTAATCAGCCCCGTACCCTTGTATGTAAGGTCTTTAATGTACCGAGTCAATGGGCAGCCTCTTTTATCATCAGGGTGTGTAACAATTGCCTTCTCAGTTGAACTCCATTAATATTCAGCCCTATGACAACCTCTAAAACCCCCATCACTAAAAACATCATTTGTATGAAGTGGGGCACACGGTATGGCCCAGAGTACGTAAACAGGCTCTTCGCCACCGTTCAAAAACATATGAGCGGTACCGTCGGGGAGGACTACCGCTTCATCTGCATTACCGATGACCCTACAGGCATTGTAGAAGGCGTAGAATGCAAGCCTCTCGCCCCTTTGAATGACGACTTACCCGACCACTTAAAAAACAAACCATGGCTAAAACTATTGGTGTGGGATAACCCTCTATACGACCTTGAAGGCGATGCCCTCTTCTTGGATGTGGACCTCATCATCACAGGCTCATTGGATGACTTTTTCGCCTACAAACCGGAAAGCACCTTCTGCGTCATTGAAAACTGGACAGAACCTGGCAAAAGCACAGGAAACACCTCCGTTTTCCGCTTCCGTATTGGTGCTCACCCTTATATTTTACATGACTTCGTAAAAGACATGTGGGGCACGTACAAAGCCTATAAAATCGAGCAACGTTACATCTCTCGCACTATTTCAGAACAAACATTTTGGCCAGCAGAGTGGTGCCGTAGCTTTAAAGTCCACCTCATTCCCACGTGGCCATGGCGTTTCTTTGTAGCGCCTAAACTCCCTGAAAGCTGCCGTATCGTTGTTTTCCATGGCAAGCCAGACCCTGATGAAGCCATGATAGGCCGTTGGCCCACCAAACAAGGGCAATGGTATAAAAAAATCTATAAATACATCCGCCCCACCAGCTGGATAGCCGACCACTGGCAAGACCCCGCTCATTTCAAGTAGATTTTTCCCACCTCCCACACATAATTGTATACCTAAAACCCGCAGATAGTATACAATTGGCACACTTCTTCCATTCCTTATAGGCAGGGAGCGCCTTCGGGCGAAAAGAGAGACAAAACTTAAGGAATGGGAAAATGAAACAAGTAATTAAAACAACAGCGGTACTATTAACGCTAACAAGCGCAGCGTTTGCAGCAAGTGATGGTAGCCTAGGCAGTACATCTACAGGTGAACTAGACATCAGCATCACACTGCCAGAAGTCGTACGCATCTCCGATATGGACGACCTAAGCTTCGGCACGTACGACCGTAGCGGTAACGAAACAGCGAACGACAACGTATGTATCTACACAAACGATGCTCAAGCTGACTACCGCATCACCCTAACAGGAGACGGTGCTGGTAACGCCTTTACAGTAACAGATGGTACAAACACAGTTGCCTACGCTGTAAAATGGAACGATGCCCAAGGTACAGGTGGTACAAGCGTAAGTACAGGTGTGGCTTTGGCAAACCAAACAAATGCCAACACGCAAGATACTGGCTGTAACGGCGGAACAAACGCTAACATCGAGGTAACATTTCAGGAAAGCGCTCTGCTAGCTGCCCCATCAGGTAACTACAGCGGAACCCTGACAGTTATGGTTGAACCTAACTAGGAACAAGTTTCCCTACCGCCCCCCGCAATGGGGGGCTTTT
The DNA here is from genome assembly GCA_028817875.1 of Alphaproteobacteria bacterium. Lineage (GTDB taxonomy): Bacteria > Pseudomonadota > Alphaproteobacteria > UBA2136 > JAPPOO01 > JAPPOO01. The sequence goes on from JAPPOO010000042.1 coordinate 10,283, forward strand.
CCTATATAAATTAATTAGTGCCTATTGAAAAAATAACTAAATAGCCCTACATGATTATCAGGAATACACAATTATTTTTTTAGGGACTCCCGCCAAAAACGGGGGAAATCAAATGACTTCAAACATTGATATCGTTGGTTTCAGCGAGGACTATACTGCCATTTTCTTTGCAAAAGGCAGAGACGAAATTGGGGAAACCCAGTGGGAAAAAGGGTATAACCTACCGAAAGGTACGGGAAATTACCCTGTAGGTGAAAACCTCATTGTGCTTACAGGCGTTCGCGCCGCAAAGCACAAGGGAAAACTTGCAGGATTCCTGCCAGCAGGTGAAGACGACCGTGTCATCATCCTTCACGGTAGAGGCCCTGCGGCAAAAGGCTTATGGCTTCTTCCCGAACAACGCAACAAGATCGTTGCAACGTTCAAAGCAAGCTTTTGCATTGGAAGAGGTTTCAACGCTTCCAGTGCGCGCTACCAAGACAATTGGGCAGCGATCATTAACCTCAAACCAGGTGAAAGCATCTGCCACCTCTACTGCGACGGCGTAGGTGGAAGAAGCGCACGAGGCGCTAGCTTCTGTGGTAGATTCCATGTATTGAACCACAATGGAACCATCGAAACCGCAGAGATGCGTAACAAAAAACCTCTTTACCTCTACGACGAAGAGGATAGAAATAATTTTGTTACAAGCGCGCGAGAAGCACATCAGCTTCTGCTGGACAATGCTTGGAATAACCCTCTATGGGACGAATTCTACGCAGAGCTTATGAATCTCCAAGCGTTTACCGCCGATGACGGCGACTACCCCAAATACAAATACTGGACTGAATACCGTTGGGATACCAAAGAAGGCAGAGGTTACTTGATGACTCCTGCCGAGTATGCACCGTGTTACCCAGTAACCAAAGAAGGGATTGCACAACTAAAGCAAATCCCTGAAAGCAAATAAGCATTGAACAGCAATTTGATAAAGAATCGGATATGTATAAAGCATTCGCAAGAGTCATTGCTTACATAAGGTGCACTGCTTTTGGAAGAACAACACCAGAGCTACTCACAACAATAAGGAATTTTCACCTACAAAAACAACAGCTCGGTAAAATAAACAACCAACTCGTATCTAACATACTGGATGTTTTTGCAAATGTTATGCAAGCTTACTTCATAAGCTCAGCAAATGAGAAAAACCTAAAAAAAGTCTACGGCACTATAGAAAACCCTATTACTAAAATAGATTTAAACCTGAAAAATGCTGTCGAAAAACTAATATTCATTTGCGAAAAAACTGACGATAAAGAATTCTATGAAGATCTACGAGACTATTTCACGGTTTTGCTAGAGCAAAAAGCATAAGCTTATACAACACTCCCACAAAGGCCGCTCCATGCGGCCTTTGCTCATTTTCACAAGAAAAAACGCCTCCACACCATTTTATAGGTTTGCCAACGGCAAAACTTTTGATATAGCAGCAGTCCACTTATGTAAAATAAACATACGAAAGCCCTAACAACGCAATGGATTTAACCCTCCTCCTCACAGAATACAAAGCAATGCTCAGCGGCCTTGTCATTGGCTGCGCAACCATTACAGGGGTCACGTTAAACATTCTATATAACAAACGTATCGAACACCGTCTCAAACGAGAAAAACAAGGCAGTACCGCTTCAGCCTTAGCGGCAGAACTGCTGTATAATTCTTACCATTTAAGAGACCTTTACCTAACCATCCACCAAAAAAAAGCCAAGTATTATAAAGCAACTGAGTACAGACATATCGACACTCAAGTGTATCAGGAACTACTCACCCAAATCGGCGAGCTTGGCTCAGCCATCACATTCATGATTGTCGACACCTACGGCGACATTAAAAAAACAAAGGGCCAAATGGAAGCCATTGCAGAAGGCAGCCAAAAAGCTGAAAAACCAGAATTCATCATGGCGGACATCCGTATGGTTTTGGTTAAAACGCTTTCCTGCTCGCTTTCCCTATACTTGTATTCAGACTATATGACAGGCGAAAAATGGCTTAAAAATATTAGCGAATCCAGAATTGTTCGTATCGAAAGAGCTCTCAGCGAATTTTGCCAATTCATGGAACAAATCGACAAGACGGAAAAAACAACATCCAACACATTAGAGCGGGCAGGCATTAGCATATTGCTAGAAACACTCCGTAAAATTCTCAAAGTTTTACCAAAACAACCCACTTGGCGCGCACAACTAACGCTCCGCGCATTTTCCTACACCATACAAAACACACTCACCCGCTTTTTAAATATCGAAATAAACGAGTACGACCTCATCTCCGAACAAGAGTACAGCCGCTTTCTATAATCCCAAACGCAGAAAGGGAGGCACAATACCTCCCCCCTATAACTCAAAATAAACAGTTAAAGGCTTGATCTCAAAGACTGAGCATACGCCTCTAAAATTTCAGGAATTTTCGCTACCAGAGCATCATATCCCTGAAGCTTACCCCGACAAATTTTGTTTTCACAGTATCTAAAACGCATCGCCTCCAACGCAGTTTTACCACGGTTAAAGTAACCATCCCTCGTCTGGCCGAGTTTACGGACAACCCTTCTACCATCAACCGTAACAACAAGGTGAAGCTTCACTTTGTTTGAGTAAACATCGAAGCGAAAATGAGGACAATCACCTCGGTCACCACACCGAGAAGTGATATTAAGCACAATAGGATTTCCTTCGTAGGGATTGCTAAAGAATACACCCGCAGACCTTCCAAACATCCAAGCCTGTACTTGTCCTAAACAATTTCGGAAAATATCAATATCTCGTTTTTTTCTGTCGAAAAAACGTTCAGGGCAATGCTTCTTAAAAGCAGCTTCCAAAGTAGTAAGAACTTTTTTCTCAAGCGCTGGAAAGTCGCTCGTATCTTTTTTCTCTGGCTTAGCAACCTGCACCAGAAGAATAACTACAGCCGATATAGATAAAAACATCATAATACGCTGAAAATTTTTATTCATAGTTCAACCCCTTTCAAGGATTCAAAAAGCATGAAAGATGTGCCAACAAACACAAAAGTTTAAAAAATCTTTCATGCTTGGTTCAATTGGTTCAAGTTTTAGTACCCTCATATAACGAAACCTTAACCAACAATCAAGTATACAATAAAAAGGTAGCTCCCAAACGCAGAAAGGGAGGCATAGCACCTCCCTCCCCGTAACTAATAGCTAATTTTTTTGTTTCAACAGCTTGACATAAGCCGTCAAAATTGCGGGCACTTCCATTGCAAAGTCATCATGACCTTTGGTACGGTTGGCCTCCGTACAAGGCTTACTTTCGCAAAGCTTTATACGCACCATTTCAACAAGACCATCTGCATTTATTGAGAATCCCTTAACGCTACTCCCCAATAAGGTTTTCTTTGAACCTTGAACATAATAGAGTTCAACTTTCTTCTGACTAACATCAAACCTGAAGTTAGCGCAAAAAATTTGGTCTTCACACATTTCAGCAACATCGAGCGAAATATGATCTACCTCACTCTTATTACCGTACCCAACATTCGTAAAAGTAGCATAAGCTACTTTACCGTCTTTTGTTTGAAAAAGCTGAGGAGCTGCTTTTCTGAGACACTCTGCCAATACATTCATATCAGCATATAAAGCTTCCCCAGTCTTAACATTTGGGCAATGCTTTTTAGAAGCATGTTCTATAATTTTTCGAACTTGTGTCTCCAAATCAGCAAACTTAACTCCTACCTCAGCAGAGGAATTCGATACAAAAACCAGCAAAACAGCAACCGCTGCCATCATTCTCATAAACATAGTCATTCCCTCCTTCAAGGGTTAAAAAGCATGAAAGATGTGCCGATAAGCACAAAAGTCAAAAAATCTTTCATGCTTACTAGTTAATACACCACATATTCAAGAGTCACCCACTAAAATTCATCGCCTCTCACTTTAAACTCTGCTATCCTGCCCCCGCATCTGTGAGTTACAGGTGTGGGGTGTCGTAACCTCCCATAGGTGGCTATCGCAACGCTAGCCATAAAAATGCGTTGCCAAACTGATCGTAAGGTTGGGGAGGCAGCGAATACAAAACGGTTTCGGCTGAAATAAGCTGCGCCGTTCCTATGACGGTTACGAACTCCCCAGCCACTTCACCAAGTGGCTGTTTTGTTTTAACAAAATGGAGCCAAAACCGTGCATAGCAAATCACCTCACCCCATAGACATCCACGTTGGCCAACGCCTCAAACAACAGCGCACATTACAAGGTATTTCCCAAGAAAGCCTTGCCAAACAACTCGGCATCACTTTCCAACAAATCCAAAAATACGAAAACGGCACCAACCGCATCAGTGCCAGTAAACTATATGAACTCTCTCAAATTCTTAAAACACCCATCCAATTCTTTTTTGAAAATTACCAAAAAACGTCACAACTAACTGAAAAACCAACCGAACTAACCACCAAAGAACTTACTTTTATCAAAAATTTCCGCCAACTAAACCCCACCCAACAACAAGCTTTCACAAATCTCATCAGCAAACTCACCAACGAAAAACAAAGAAAATCATAGCCAAATATTTACTAGCTTCTGGTGTTTTAAAGGTTCCCAACATCCCAAATGCGAGAAGCATTTGGTTGTTGTAGGGGCTGGGGTAG
>JAPPOO010000011.1:0-8884 GCA_028817875.1 Alphaproteobacteria bacterium
ATTAAATTATTATAACTTTTTCCCTTTTCAGGAGATTTTTTATGACTGAACAAACAAGCACAGATCCCTTTAATAAAATATTATTGAAAATACTAGAGAGAGGATTGGACATTTGACGTACTTGCTGAAGAAAGCGGTATCAGTCCATATAATGTGAAAACTACACTACAGCAAAAAGGTAGAGTTTTTACAGATAAACATAAACAAGAAATATTGAGCGCCCTCGGTATGACGGAGGAAGAGTTTTTTAAAGAAAACGCTTCCGATAAGGAGGAGGCGAGTGTTGAAGAGTGGGGGGAAGATCCTTCTAAATTGCACCTCCCTACCACTATACTACCAGAAGAATCTACTAAGACAGTTCAAGACATTTTAAGCTGGATTAACCTAGGACCTGATAAGTCAATCAAGCGTAAATTTGTATCGTTGGCAATTCGTAATGAGTTAAACAAAAGAAGAGATAAGGCAGAGATTCGTCAACAGTTACTTTCTGAACTGAAAGAAGCGAGTTGTATAGATGGGAAAAAAACGACCTTTGACCATTTTATGGTAGGGCGTCGCAACTACACCCCAGAAAGCTTATCAATTGTACTCAAGGTGATTGGTGTGCCAGTTGGTCTTATACTTCGTCTAGCTCAGCGGGAAGATAGTAGATTGTTTAATTCAAATCTTAGTTCTGAGTCAAAATTAGATCCTACAATGTTAAGACACTGTCAAAAATTTTGGGAAAATATAGGTAAGAAAGATGGCGGAATCATCGGTCTAATCAAATTTTTGCTGGAAAGCGACGATTTTTCTAAACAAGCTAAGGATCAGTTGAAAAATTTGACATATACATTATTAATCGAAGTCGTCGAAGCAAAGTATGACTCTGAAATTGATGAAGCCTTAGATTTTTTAGATAGGGCAAAAGAATCAATTTAGTTTAGTGTGTATTATACATGTGCAGTATACGCCCTCTTTTGGTTAAGAGGGCGTATATTTATTGTAATTATGTTACAATTTTAAGCATGAGCCAAAACACCCCCCTTGCTGATGATTTACGCCCTCAAAAATTGGCTGATGTCGTGGGGCAGGCACATGTTTTGGGCGAGAAAAGCCTTATCCAACGTGCTATTGCAGCAGATAAACCACAAAGTATTATTTTATGGGGGCCGCCGGGGTGCGGCAAAACCACAATTGCACGGCTATACGCAAAAGCGTTTCAGGCACGGTTTGAGCCTTTATCCGCCGTGCTTTCAGGTGTGGCAGATGTCCGCAAAGTCGTAGAGAGGGCAAAAGAAAACCAAAACTTGCAAGAGCGTACAGTTCTTTTTGTAGATGAAATTCACCGTTTCAATAAAGCCCAGCAAGATGCCTTTTTACCCCATGTGGAGGACGGCACGCTCATCTTGATTGGCGCAACAACTGAAAATCCGTCTTTTGCATTAAATAACGCTCTTCTTTCAAGGGCGCAGGTTCTGGAGCTTAAGCCGCTAAGCGAAGAAGATTTGTTGAAGTTAATAAACCGTGCGGAAGAAAAAATAGGCAAGCTTCCCCTAACTCAGGAAGCAAAAGCAGCATTGCCAAAGCTTGCCCAAGGGGACGGGCGGATGCTGCTTAATATGGTGGAAGGTCTAAGCACCATAAGTGTTGAGCAGCCTCTATCTGCTGAAGAGCTTTCGGAGCTTCTGGCGACACGTCCTGCTTTGTATGACCAATCAGGCGATGGGCACTACAACCTAATTTCTGCGCTCCATAAAGCTGTGCGGGGGAGTGACCCCGACGCTTCTCTCTACTGGTTAGCGCGTATGCTAGATGGTGGGGAAGACCCCCTGTTTTTGGCGCGGCGTCTTATTCGTATGGCTAGTGAAGACATTGGGTTGGCAGACCCTCAAGCTCTTCAACAAGCAATAGCTGCAAGAGATGCCTACCAAATGTTGGGAAGTCCAGAAGGTGAGTTAGCTTTAGCTCAGTGTACGGTTTATTTGGCGTTGGCACCAAAATCCAATGCGGTTTATACAGCTTTTAAAGCAGCTCAAGGGGTTGCACAGCAAGAAGGAAGTCTTCCGCCCCCTAAACATATTCTAAATGCCCCAACTAAAACAATGAAAGAGCTAGATTACGGCAAGCACTACATTTACGACCACGATACTCCCAATGCTTTTAGCGGCCAGCATTACTTTCCTCAAGCAAGACGTTATACGTTTTATCAGCCAGTAGAGCGTGGTTTTGAGCGAGAAATGAGCAAGCGTTTAGAATACTTTACCAAGCTAAGGGAAAAACTAACTAGCTGAAAAGTAAGCCGAAATAAAAAAAATGTTGACAGTGGATAACTAATGTTTGACAATTTAGTCAAGAAGAAATACACATATAAATTTTTTATACTTATACTATAAAAATAAGAGGGTTTTTTGCCCTTGCCAACGAAAAGACTTTTCCTTCCTAAAATGACTGAGCTCTAACGTCTGGCCTCTTGGACTACTCCGAAAATACTGACGATTACTTATGACTACTTCACACGGCCCAGAGCTCTTCTTTATAAATTTCTAATCTCAGCGTCTCCCAATCAACGCTGACTCCTGAGGGAAGGCGGTGCATAGTATCGCACCGCCGACCTTGCGAAATAAATTTTGAAATAATGGAAAGGTGAGGGAGTTCTGCCCTGATCGCCCAAGCCTTATCCTAAAAGACCACAACTGTGGCAACTCCTGTGGAAAAACTAAAGCACTCTGGTTCGCCGGAGTGTCTTTTTTTCGCTGTATTTCTAATGGTTATTGCGTAATATGGCTGTATGTCTACTTATATACACACACCTAGCGCCAACCCAAGCGCCCCTACGGTTATCTTGCTACCAGGGGTCAATTGCGGCGCATGGTTTTTTGAAGACAGTCTTGCGTACTTGCTTCCGCACTTTAATGTGCTGCGTATTAATAACCCAGGGGTAGACGGCGCGCCACTCAAAGAGATTTACAGTGTGAAAGACCTTGCACGTAAAACGTTAGATATTATGGACGAGCTTGGTCTTGAAGAGGGGTATGTTATTGGTCATTCCATGGGTGGTTTTCATGCTCAGCATTTGGCATTGTTAGCACCAAAGCGGGTAAAATACCTTGTACTTATTAGTACAGGGTACGGCCAACCTCATACAGCGAAAGATTTACTAGTGCTTGCTAAACATGCAGGCAAAACATGGCAAAAATTTAACCGTGATGTCATGACAGACCCTGAAACAGCACTCAAAGTTGTGTTTGGAACTAATTTTGTAGAAAATCATTATTCAGCCTATCAAAAGTTTATTCAACTCCGTACTGAGCATTACCCCGGAAAAACGGCCTCCGCTTTGCATTTAGCAATGGGTGGTAGTTTTAGCTCGTGGGGAAAACTCTACCAAGTGACAACGCCAACGCTTGTGATTCATGGAGAGGATGACTCGTTAATTACCCTTGAACACGGTGAAGCAATGGCCAAGCAATTGCGGCACGCATTTTTATGGAAACAGGAAGGGGTAGGGCACTTCCCAACACTAGAAGAACCAACTACCTATACTCGCATAGTAGATTTTTTATTGGGTAATCCTGTCGGTCAGCCCGTTAAGCCTGCTGCCCCACATAATTTACAAGAAAGCTGGACGTGGATGGCAGAAAAGGTTAAAGGGTTCTTCCATGGCTGAACCACTCATTATTCCACAAGATGCTGACGGACAAAGGTTAGACCGTTGGTTGTTAGCGCGTTACCCTCAATTCCGTTTCGGAGACATTCAAAAATGGTGCCGTACAGGCCAAATTCGGCTGGATAGTAAACGCGTAAAAGGAAACGAACGCCTAAAGGCGGAACAAAAGCTACGCGTGCCGCCTCAGTTAGCATATGCGGACGAAAAAGAAACCTCTATTCCAACGCTAAGTGCGACACAGCGCAAAAATATTGAAAGCTGGATTCTGTACGAAGATGATGAGCTGGTTGCTATCAATAAACCCGCAGGCTTGCCGGTACAAGCGGGGACGGGGCATGAACGCAGTGCCGACCGTTTACTACTTGCCTACTATGAAGAAAGATTTACGCCTCGTTTGACGCACCGTTTAGACAAAGTGACAAGTGGGGTGCTGCTATTCGCAAAAACGCGCCAGTCCGCAGAGTATATCACACGCCAATTTAAACATCGTGAGGCTAAAAAAACATATATGGCGATTGTAGAAGGGGCAATGCTTCGCCCTGAAGGGGGGCAGCACATGCCGCCTATGGGCGCAATTACTGACCCACTGCTGCGTGTAGGAAACCGTAGCGTGATAGATAAGCAAGAAGGGCAGGAGGCTGTCACACAGTATGAAGTTTTAGATTCCCCTGCTTCAGGCTGCTCATTTATGAAGCTTCAGCCAAAAACAGGCCGTATGCATCAGTTGCGAGCACATTTGGCGTACGTTGGCGTGCCCATTGTGGGAGATGATGCTTACGGTTGGGCAGGCGAATTACTGGAGGAATGGCAAGGGCTTGGTAAAAATATCATGCTTCACGCGGCAGAGCTTACTGTGACACACCCCACAACAAACGAATCAATAACCTTCACAGCTCCGCTGCCAGCATATTTTAAGGTTTAGGGTTTCATAACTCTGAAATGTAGAAGGAGTCAGTGTGCGCGGTTTTATCCAGCGCTCCTGACTCCTTCCGAGTAAGTGGTGACGCGTTACACACATCAAAAGTACTATGCCCCCGCATTTAAGTACTTTTTGGTATCATTGCTACCAAAACCACTTACTCCCCCGCGTCGCCCTCTTTGGCAGCGGAAAATATAAAACGTAATTAATTCCTTGCCACATCATATAGAGAGGTAAAAACACAATGCAACCCCTCAAATAAAATTTTTTATAAAAAATGAAAAAAGCTAACCTAAAATCCAGAATATTGAAAAAATAAGGCCGCCAATAAGAAAAATATAAGGCAAAAAGCGCGCAGACATAAGGAGGACGCTAAACAATGCAACCCCAATTACATAAGGAAGAACAAGGAGGAAAAAATAAGTCATCTGCGAGGCAAATTATGGAACGAAAAAGGGTGGCATGCCACCCTTTTATATAAATATTTAATTTTAAGCCTTCAATGTGCTTAAAATAGGCTCTGCTACCAGTTCCATAATGGCACGCATCACAACTTCAGCTTCATTTGTTTCATGCTGTTTAATAGCTTTAACTAATTTAGTGTAGTGCTCAGCAACTTCTTTCTTGCGTGTAATAGCTTGTTCCCAAACGCGGTTTGTGTCAGTGCGACGCTCAACCATCGTCAAAGCATCGTGTAACGTTGGGCTGTTCGCAGCTTGGCGCAACATAGCGTTCACATTGCTCAAAGCTTCCAAGAATACACCGTTATCTTGTTCTGCAGCGTCTGATAGAGATTGACTGGCTGTTTCTAAATCTAGCAGAAGCTCAATATTACCGTTTTCAGAAGTCTGACGGGCAATCAGAGCCATAAATAGCGTGTATGTGTGAATTTGATCAGCACGGATATCTACAGGAATTTCCGTTACAAAAGCACCGCGGTGAGGCACCATTTCAATCAAACCATCTGCGGCTAAAGCGCAAAGAGCCTCCCGTACAGGTGTGCGGGATACATTATATTCTTTAGAAATTTTCAACTCAGACAAGTGGAAACCACCGGCGAGTTCACCCGCAATAATTTTACCGCGTAGTGCCTCACGTACCTGCTCGTCTAGGTTCATTGCTATTTCAGTCATGTTCTATCCCTTCAAATCATTTCACTTTGGTTGTTTTTCTTATTCGTACTCACGCTACTATACGTATTTTTGTATTGTACGCAAGTTTTTTGTACACAAAAAATCCCTCTTTTGTGAGAGATTTTACTCGCTAAGCAAATGTGAGGCGCATCATCTGGCGGCGGCCTACTTGTAGTACACATGTTTGCCCACTCTGAAACTCATGCGTGTGGTCATTAATTGTCGTACCATCTACTTTAACGGCGTTTTGCTTAATAAGCTGCCGTGCTTTGCTATTGCTTTCAGCAAATCCGACATGAACTATAACCTCTAAGATACCAGAGAGATTCTCAGTAATTGTTTTCTCTGGAAGGTTTTGTGGTACTTCTCTCTGGCTAAACCGTGTTTCAAAGTCTGTTTGTGCTTCTTGGGCGGCATCAGTATGGTGAAACCTCTCAACAATAATGCGTCCCAGCATCTTTTTAGCATCCATGGGGTGCTCGGGAAGGCTATCCAATGGAACATCCGTCAACAGTTCAAAGTAGCGGTTCATAATATTATCGGGAATACTCATGACCTTACCGAACATATCATTCGGTTCATCGTGCACACCAATGTAGTTATTTTTGGATTTACTCATTTTTTCCACACCATCAGTACCTTCCAATAAAGGCATGGTGATAACAATTTGCGGGTTCATCTGCCGTACTTGCATTAAATGGCGCCCCATCAGGCAGTTGAATGTTTGGTCTGTACCGCCCAATTCAATGTCGCATTCCATTGCAACACTGTCGTACCCTTGCATAATGGGGTAAAGCAGTTCGTGCATGGAAATGGGGACGTTATTCTGTAAACGGTTGGTAAAATCCTCCCGCTCAATAATACGAGCAACGGTCACTTGGGCGCACAGCTTGATGGTATCGGCAAAGCTTAACTCTTTAAGCCACTCTCCATTGTAGCGAAGGTCTAGTGTCTTTTCATCTTTGCTCAATACTTTAAAAGCTTGTTCAAAGTAGGTTTTTGCATTGGCATCAATTTCTTCTCCTGTCAAAGGAGGGCGCGTTTTATTGCGGCCGCTAGGGTCACCAATACGGCAGGTGTAATCGCCAATCAAAGGCATAGCAACGTGCCCTAAGTCTTGAAAACGACGTAATAAGGTCAAAACAACTGTATGCCCAAGGTGAATATCAGGCGCAGTAGGGTCCATTCCAAATTTGACTTTCAAAGGTGTCTCGTTTTGTAAGCTTTTAACCAGTTTCCAAAAAAGACCATCCTTACCGTCTTTTTCGCCACCTAAAATTTCCGCTGTGCCGCGGCTTAAAATATCATGCTGCCGTTGGGCTTCAGCTAAAATGTGTTGAGGAATATCGTTCATTATAAAATCTATCTTTTTGAAAGGTTATTTCTAACTTAATAAGGTCGTACTAATAAAGGGGGAATAGAAAATTACAGGCCTAAAGCCCATAATAGTAAGAATATACTGCGTAAGTTACTGTATTCAACATGGGGGTAGTGTCTCAAGGTTAGCAGGCTCTGTCAATTCTAAACAGAGCCTGCCGTAGCTTTACCTATTTAGCACTACGCGCTGCGGCAGGCGTATTTTCTGCGCCGCTGTTTTGCACAATATAGTTGGTGAGCAATTTACCGAGGTCATCTTGTTGTTGAACGTAAAAATGATCAGCCCCCGGTATTTTAGCAAAATGAATCTTCACACCTTTTTGGCGGGTGGTTTTCTTCAATAAAGCTTCAATATCATCCGCTGGCGTAATTTCATCCGCCGTACCAACGGTAACAAGGCCGCTAGTGGGGCAGGGGCTGAAAAAGCTAAAGTCGTAATTGCTAGCAGGGGGAGAAACAGCAATAAACCGCTTTACGTCAGGCCGACGCATCAGCAATTGCATCGTAATCCAAGCACCAAAGGAAAAGCCAGCAATCCAAATTTCTCGCGCGTGCGGGTTTTGGCTGTGTAACCAATCTAACGCTGCTGCTGCATCAGAAAGTTCACCCACGCCGTTATCATAACTGCTCTCACTGTTACCAACGCCGCGAAAGTTAAACCTCAATACAGTAAAACCACAACGTACAAACGTTTCAAAAATACGGTACGTCACCTTGTTATTCATGGTGCCGCCATGCAATGGGTGCGGGTGCATCACCACAGCAATAGGGGCTGTGGGGTCTTTTTGTTGAAAAAACTTTGCTTCAATACGGCCTTCAGGGCCGTTAAATGTGACATCAGGCATGTCAAAAAATCCTCTTCATAAATCCAATAATTCTTTAGAACGCGCGGAGCATACCAAATTTATCCACATAAATTCAAGTATTGCGTTATTTTCATGCATTGACCTTGGGTATACACAGCTGCTACGCTTTAACTTTAATTTCGAAAAATCTGAAAAATTTACCAAAGCAAGTCTAAGAAAGGGGTATTCCGCTATGGATACTGTTATGGATAAGGTACAACAAACATTTCGTATTGACCCAACAAAACCAATTTATATTCTTGCAAATAAATTTCAATATAATTTGCAGATGTACCCAACTGCTCTAGGAGTTTTAAGAGAGTTACTGCTGAGGTTTAAAGAGCAGCAAATTCTTTTAAGTCAAAACAAGCAAATATTACTGAACTTAAGTGGGGAATGTAAGAATCAAGAAGAGGTCTCTCCATACATATATTTTATGCCACCTGTTATGGAGCCAGCTGCTTTGCAAAATCATGCAAAAAATTTGAGTCGATGGATGGACTGTGAAGAGTTATTGCCTTTTTGTCGTTTGCTGATTTACCCTGATGCAGAAGTGTTTAACTTTGGTATAGCTGGAGATTCTCAGCTATTAGGAGGGCAAACTATCTATTTTTTAGAAGAAGGTATATTTAAGCTTGTCTCTGCTGAATTTATAGAAGAGTACGAAATAAATCCTTCTCAATTCGTTCAGGAGCATAAAGCTAATATAAAGCCTCTTACATATTATCTCGAAAGGGCTTCATCTGAATAAATAAGTTTGAGTGACAATAAGTTCCCCCCCACACTAGTGGGGGGCGATATTTTTTATAGTAACTTTACTTCTCCGCGACTAAATTCCAACTTTCTGCATAAACATCAAAAAATACCCTGAAAAGGAGGCGTTTTTTACACTTTTTTATCTTTTTTTTACCTAAATTTATCTTCTGTGATTGTTTTTTTATCCTAAATTTGCTAGGATTTC
>JAPPOO010000011.1:8894-34868 GCA_028817875.1 Alphaproteobacteria bacterium
TCCGCGAATTTTACAGGTATTTACACTGTTTTTTATTAAATAAAAGAGCATAAAAAAACGTATGAGCGACAAAACATCCTTATTTAACAGCACGATCGAACCTATTTCCATCAAAACCGAAATGGAAAAATCTTACCTAGACTACGCCATGAGCGTAATTATTTCTCGTGCCCTCCCTGACGTCCGCGATGGTTTAAAACCTGTGCATCGCCGTATTTTGTACGCTCAGTACGAACTCCATAATGATTGGAATAAAAAATATTTAAAATCCGCCCGTATTGTCGGGGAAACAATGGGTAAATACCACCCTCATGGTGATGGTGCTATTTATGATGCTTTAGTGCGTATGGCTCAAGACTTTTCCCTTCGTCTTCCGCTAGAAGATGGGCAGGGAAACTTCGGTTCTATGGACGGTGATAAGGCTGCGGCTATGCGTTATACTGAGGTGCGTATGGCTAAGCCGGCTACTGCCATGCTAGCCGATATTGACAAAGATACGGTTGATTTTCGTCCGAACTACGATGGACATGATATGGAACCGAGCGTGCTGCCGGCCCGTTTTCCAAATGTGTTAGTGAATGGCTCTGCTGGTATTGCAGTTGGAATGGCAACAAATATACCACCTCATAACTTAGGTGAAGTCATTGATGCCTCAGTACATTTAGTGGATAACCCTGATATGGGGCAAGAAACCGTCAATGAGTTTATTAAAGGGCCTGATTTTCCTACAGGTGGAAAAATTATGGGGCGCACAGGTATCGTTAAAGGTAATGCTACAGGGCGTGGAAGTGTAACAATCCGTGGCACCCATACAGTCGAAAAAATCCGTGAAGGAAAAGAAGCTATTATTGTTACAGAAGTTCCGTATCAAGTTAACAAAGCTAAGCTTGTAGAACGCATTGCTGAACTCGTTCGCGAAAAAATTGTAGATGATATTTCAGACTTACGAGACGAGTCCGACCGTGACGGTGTCCGCGTTGTTATTGAGCTTAAGCGTGGCTCTAACGCTGAGGTTGTGCTTAACCAATTGTATAAGCACACACCACTACAAACCAGCTTTGGTTATAATATGCTAGCGTTGGATAATAACCGTCCTCGTTTGATGGGTGTTAAGGATGTTTTGCAATGCTTCTTGAAGCATAGAGAAGATGTTATTACTCGTCGGACACGTTTTGAGTTAGGGAAAGCACGAGACCGCGCGCATTTGTTAATTGGCTTGGCGACAGCTGTTGCAAATATTGATGAAATTATTCGTATTATCCGTAATGCGCCAGACCCACAGACAGCCAAAAAGCAGCTGATGGAAAACCCATGGCCAGCTGAAAGTGTGCGCCCATTAGTAGAGTTGTTAGGTGATGTAATGGGGGCAAATGGCACATACAGCCTTTCTCCACGTCAGGCTCAAGCTATTTTAGATTTGCGTCTTCACCGTTTAACAGGTCTAGAGCGGGATAAAATTAACGAAGAAGCAGAAGAGATTCAGGCAGTTATTCAGCGTTTGATTGACATTCTTTCTAACCGTCCCGTGATGTTAAAAGTTTTGAAAGATGAGCTTTTAGAAGTTAAAGATCAGTTCGCAACTCCGCGTAAGACTGAAATCATGGAAGCAAGTGCAGACGTAGAGCTTGAAGACCTGATTACACCAGAAGATATGGTTGTGACTATTTCATCTGACGGTTATGTGAAACGCCAGCCCATGGCGGCATATCGTGCTCAACGCCGTGGTGGAAAAGGCCGAAGTGTCACAAACCTGCGTGATGATGAAGAGATGGCGAACTTGTTTGTAGCTAATACGCATGACCTTGTTTTATTTTTCAGCAGTATCGGTAAAGTCTATAAAATGAAAGTGTACGAGCTACCTCAGGCAGGGACGCAATCCCGCGGAAAAGCCTTCGTGAACTTACTACCATTAGATAAAAACGAATCTGTCACTAATGTTGTGCCGATTCCAGCAGACCAAAACGAGTGGGGAGAGAAAGCAATTATTTTCGCAACCCGTTATGGGATGATCCGGCGAACACCATTAACAGCGTTTGCAAATGTCCGTGCGAGCGGTATTAACGGTATGGGTTTAAATGATGGTGATGAGCTGGTTGATGCCAAGCTATGCCAAAATCCAACAGAGGCGGACGTATTGATGAGTAGTGCTAATGGTCAGGCCGTGCGTTTCAATATTGATGCAAACTTGCGCCCGATGGCCAGCCGTACAGCCAAAGGTGTAAAGGGAATGAACCTAAAAAACAAGGACCACATTATGTCGATGCGGGTGCTTGAAGGTGAGAAAATAGAACACATTTTATCTGTTACGGAAAAAGGTTACGGCAAGCTAACGCCTGTGGATGACTACCCAACGAAGGGGCGTGGCACCATGGGAGTTATTTCCATTAAAACGACTGCGCGAAATGGAGACGTAATCGCTGTAATCCCTGTAAATGCTGAGGATCAGGTAATGATTGCAACCAGTGACGGGCAAATTATCCGTACGAAAGTAGAAGGTATTTCCGTTATGGGGCGGAACACCCAAGGTGTGAAATTGTTTGACGTAGGCCAGAAGAACAAGGTGTCTCTTGTTTCTCGGATTCCCGCAGAAATGCTGGAAGAGAAGGGTGATGGAACGGAGGAAGAGGTGCCTGCCGCTGTCACGCCTGACATGTTGGAAGTCGCTGCGACTGAAAGCACAGAAGAAACAATCAATTAACTTAGTCCAAAATACCAAAAAGGGAGGCTCAACCTCCTTTTTTAACGGCGATAGATGAAGGTGCTGCAAATTCTCCATGAACTTTTATTAAATGCTTTATTTTTTCTGCAAAAAAATTTCGACGTAAAAAACATCAAAAACAGTGATAAATGAGGCAAAATAAGGGATAATTCAGTATAAAAAAGTGATGTTTGAGGTACAAAAAATGTAAATAAATGTCAAAAAAGAGCAAAAAAAGAGCAAAAAAAGTGAAATTTTTGCGTCTGTTTGAAGCTTTTTTGTATGTACATGTTTTGTACAAAGGTGTAGCTTCCCAAGTCGAATTTTTGAGTCATATCTAGTTTGCATTTAACAAAACAACCTTTTAGATAAAGAGATATAGACTATGAAAAAACGCGAGCCCCTGCGTATTCTCCTTATAGGTATGTTTACTTTTAAGGTAGATGGTAATAGTTGTAGTGAAGTTCGTGAGTTCTTAGTGAAAGAGTTAGAGGCAGAAGTCCGCTTTACGCATTCTGCTTTACTTGCAATGTACAGCGGAGATGATGTGAATAACAACTATGATTTGGTTGTTATTGAAATTCCTTTATTAGGAACTTCTACTCAACTTATTCTCGATTCTTTGCATATTGCTAACATCAGTATTCCTATAGTCGTGGTTTATCAGACTAAAGGTAAAATAGAGGAAATTTTACCTCCTGAAGGTCGGAATTTGCTTGTTTGTTCTATTGATGAACTTTTACATACTTATGCTGTAGTTGAAGGTGAAGTGGTAGAAGAGCAAGAACCGCAGGAACAAAAGGTCGAAATTCAAAAAGCCGCCTAAAAAAGGTGGCAGAGTAACGAACAAAGGAAAAAGAGTGCATATATTGCGCTCTTTTTCTGCTTTTGGTGTATCCAATTTTAAGCTATTCTGCACGGTATGAAAGCACTCTACCCAGGAACTTTTGACCCCGTTACCAACGGGCACTTAGACATTATTAAACGTGCAGTAAGTATGTTTGATGAAGTGATTGTTGCTGTTTCTGGGCATGGCCGAAAAGATACAATGTTTAGTTTGGCGGAACGTTGCCAGCTGTTGACAACTGTATTGGCGGATATGCCTACCGTGAGTGTGGTTGGTTTTACCAACCTTGCTGTGGAGGCTGCTGAACAACAGAGGGCAGGGGCGATTATTAGAGGTTTGCGGGTCATGAGTGACTTTGAGTACGAGTTCACCATGGCGAAATTTATGGCTGATCAAAATTCGAACATTCATCCTGTATATTTAATGGCAGATGCAAAATTTACCCATATTTCTAGTACAGCCGTGCGTGAATTGGCCAAAATGGGAAGTAATATTGATAAGTACGTGCCTTCCTCTGTTGCGACTGCGATTCAACAAAAAACAGATGAGGTGACAAATGTCCAAACCGCTGCCTGATACAGCATATTCCCAATTAGTTGAAACGCCGGTAGGTAGTTTGTTTCTTGGGGCGAATAACGCGGCTTTAACGCACCTTGCTTGGGCGAAGGAGCTTCCCTTAGGCTTTGTGGAAAACCCAAACACAGTAACCGAGCAAGCTGCACAGCAATTAAAGGAATACTTTAGTAACGAGCGCCAATCATTTGATATTAAATTAGAATTGGAAGAGGGGACAGACTTTCAAAAAAGTGTCTGGCAGGAAATTGCGACAATACCGCTCGGCAAAACAGTTACATATAAAAATATTGCGGATAAGCTGGATAGTGCTCCCCGCGCTGTTGGTGGTGCTGTGGGCGCTAACCCTATTCCTATCATTGTGCCGTGTCACCGTGTAGTTGGAGAAAAAGGCATGATAACAGGTTTTTCAGGCGGAGACGGTATCCCGACAAAAATTAAGCTTCTTGAGCATGAAGGAGTTCGTTAAGCCTAAGCTGCGTTTTGCGAAGGTCTTTGCGGTATGGTTGCGCCGATAAGTTTAAAACGGAAAAACCGATTATAAATTGTTAACCCTGTAATCAGTAGTGCGGCACACAAGTCCAACCCTACAAGTGTAATGGTAGGAATATTTTTAAGAATAAAAATAGCGTACAAAAAGCTAACGAGGGCATCAACAGTCCACAAAGACCAAGTAGAAATAGGCGTACTCATAGAGCGTCCCGTTGAGCGAACAAGCGTCCATATTTGCGGGATGTACCCAAACATTGAAATGGTTCCCATAATGGCATAGGCAGCCAACAGGTAGTTTTCAAAGTTCATTAAAATAAGCAGCTTCATCGTATACTCTTTTGTGTCTTAACCTCTTATGTAAAAAGGGGCAAAGAACGTTTGCTGACGGTAAGGAGGTGTTGTGGATGCTTTGTATTTTACGGGAAAGGAGGATAATGTTAGTGTTAGCAAGTTACCAGAGAGGATAAAAAGCCCCCAATTTATGAGCTATAGCATTACGATTATTCGGCAAGATAGAACAGATTTGCGCCCTAAAACATTTAAGGCGACAAAGCTTAAATTAGTGCTATTGCTATTATTATTTATAGGGCTGCCTGTTCTAGGTTTTTGGGTGTCTTACAGTATTATTGCGCCATCTAAGTTAGAAATGGATATTTCTGCCCTTAAGGAACGGGCTAAGCAAGCTGAATCAAGCGCAGAGGAAGTAGGGGCGCAATTTGATGCCATTACAGAAGAAAATCAAACGCTTCGAACAGAACTAAATACAGAGCGTCAGCAACGTGCAGAGCTGGAAGCCAAGATGACCATTGTAGAGAACGCACGGCAGGAATCTGGCGAGAAATCTCTAGAAATGGAAGAAGAGCTGTTAACGCTTCAGCAGCGCGTTAAATTTTATGAACAATTCATGAAACCTGCGAATGAGCAGGCGCCGATGCAGTGCTTTAACATGAGCGTAAAACTGCAAAAAGGGAAAGTAAAATACGGCATTAATTTCATGAAAAATGACCAAAAAAATAAAGAAAAAGTGAAGATGAGCGTGGCTTTTCGCTTACTTGCAGGAACAAATGTAGAAGCACTAAACCCTGCAACAGCGGAAACAGAAGCGCCTCTGCACGAGCGTTCGGCATCTTTAAGTAAAGATGTGCGTCTTACAGGGAGTTTTGGTGTTGATGAGAAATCTTTACCAGAAGGGCTAAGGTTGCTAGACGTAAAAGCATACGACGATGATAATAAAGTGCTTGCACATTGCTGGAAAGCATTTTAATAAGATATCTTTAAGAATCAATGGATTATGGCTAGGCAGCGCCTAGCTTTTTTCTCCATACGAATAGTGTTTTTTTTAATTGAAAGTGGTATAACTAAACTATGGTATTAAATTTTCTGTTTAACAGTAAGAGTGATCAAAATAATGAGAAAGATGTCTCTCTAGATGTCGTAGACCCTAGGGAAATTGACAGTCACTGTCTTATTTCAGGGAATCTAAAAATCCGAGGTGATGTGTATTTTTCAGGAACATTGCGGGTAGATGGGCGCATTGACGGTAAAGTCAGCATCTACGAAGGCGGTAAGGGGCAGTTAGTTGTGAGTAAAGGCGCAGTCATCAACGGCCCTATTTATGCGACAACCGTACTGGCTGATGGCACAATTTCAGGCTCTATGGAAGTTGTTGACCGCTTGGAATGTCGCTCTAACGCTATTATCCGCGGAGAAGTGACTTACGGTAGTATCCACATTGGTGATGGCGCAAAAATAGAAGCCCGCTGCCGTCAGATAGAAAAAAGCACTGGCCGTAGTAAAGACCAGAAAAAAGAACCTCTTAACAAGCTAACAGTAGACTTTCTTGCTAAAAATAAAGGAAAATAAGCATGAAAAAAACAGAGGCAAGCATCTTCGCTTATAAAGGAGTTATCCCTAAAATAGAGGAAACCGCTTTTGTAGCCCATGGAGCTTGTATTGTGGGGGATGTTCACTTGGGAGAGAATGTTAATATTTGGTTTAACGCTGTACTTCGGGGTGATGTAAATTACATCCGCATTGGGGAAAACACAAATATTCAAGATGGCGCTATTTGCCACGTAACAACGGATAAATTCCCTCTAATCGTAGGAAAAGACGTAACAGTCGGGCACGGTGCTATTCTGCATGGCTGTACAATTGAAGATGCCTGCCTGATTGGTATGGGGGCAATTATCATGGATGACGCCGTGGTAGAAAAAGGAGCCATTGTCGCTGCGGGCGCTGTGGTAACGCCGCGTACGGTGGTAAAGCAAGGGGAAGTATGGGCAGGGGCGCCAGCTGAAAAAATGCGAGACATCAAAACGCAGGAGGCAGAGTACCTGCTTTGGTCTGCGCCGCACTACGTTAAACTAGCCAAAACCTACCAACAGAGCGATGTACACAAACTAGCCTCTGTCTAGCGACACCTTGAAAAGTATTGGAAAATATGAGAAAAATAATCTGCTGTAGTAAATAATAAGGGGTACCCAACATGAAGCCTGTATTTTGGAAAGTCAGCACAATAGTTTTAGCGATAATGGTAGTCTTAATGGCGGCTTTTATTGTTATGCTGGTTATTCAACAAAATCGGTTGGGAACCTTGCTAACAAAACAATTTGAAGCACAACCCGGCTACGCTGCGTTTGATATTGAACTGGGTGAAAGTCAGGAAAGTGGCTCTCAGCCTTTCACACAGGTGGATGCCCAAAGGATTTTAGAGAAAGCGAAGGAAAACTTTGCGAAGGTTGATGAAGGTATTGAAGAAGGCGCCCAGCAAATCAGTGTTGGTATGGAAATGGCTGGCGAAGTGATTGATTTAGTAAGCCCCACGGTGGATTTAGCCTCCGAAAAAATGGCGGATTTAATAAAGCAAATAAAGACAGATATTCCTGGATTGGAAGAAAAAATAAGGCAAATTCAGGCGAAAATTGAGAAAAACTTAAGTGAATCAGCGGTGTCTGAGGAACAAAAGCAGTAAAACTAGGTTAAAAAAAGTTAAAAAAGGGTAAATTTATGAATAAAAAAATCATTCTATCAGTTGTTGCAGGGCTTGCTATTGTTGCGGGTGGTTATGCAGTGTGGAATTCCCAAAACGGCAATGGCATGGCGTTTATAACGCCTGAGCCTGAAAAACAGCCAAAACCGGCGATGGAAAACGAATCCATGTTTGGTCAGCTTAAGTCCAGCGCGACAGGTGCCATGGAAGCCGCGTCCGATATGGCAGGAGAGGCCGCTGAAACAGCGTCCCACATGACACAAGAAGCGATGGAAGCTATAGAACCAGCTGCCGATAACGCCATGCAAAAAATGGAAGGCGCTATGGATAGCATGGAAAGCAGCCTTGAAGAGCTAGGTAACTAGGCTTTAGAGGAGGGGAAGATTATACTATGGATAAGCCAGTCATTTTTATTACAGGTTCAGCGAGAGGAATTGGAGGCGCGACAGCACGCTTAGCAAAAGAGCAAGGTTGGCAGCCTGTATTGCATGGCCGTACGGAATCTGCCCGCCTTAAAGAACTTGCTCAAGAGCTAGACGCGCCTTTTTTTACGGCTGATGTAAGCGATAAGCCATCTATTCAGAGTGCGATTGAACAGGCGTACGAAAAATACGGACGTTTAGACGCTTTGGCAAACTGTGCGGGTATTGTAAAACCCAAGCCGTTTTTAGAAATGGCGCCAGAAGACTGGCAAGCAGAGTATCAGGTAAATACTCTGGGCTCAGTGTTTGCGTGCCAAGCTGCTATCCCTTTGATGCAAAAGCAGGAAAACGGGGGGCGTATCGTCAACATTTCATCTATTCGTGGGTTGGCGCCAACAATGTCTGCGCGGGGTATGTGTTATTCCATGTCTAAAGCTGCGGTTTGTACGCTAACAGAGACGTTGGCGAAGGAATTTTCCCCTAAAATCGCCGTTAACGCTGTTGCCCCAGGCTTCACAGCGACAGATATGGCAGAAACATGGAGTGAAGGTGTGTGGGACCAAGCGCGGAGTGCTTTAGCGGGGCGCCCTGCTGAGCCTCAGGAAATTGCCGCGACAGCTATGTTTTTAGCAAGTTCTCAAGCAAGTTTTATTACGGGCCAAACCATTGTGGTTGATGGTGGCTATACAATGGCAGGAAAGTAAATGGAAGCTCAAACTTTTTACCGCCAGTGCTTACAAGATGTAAAGCTGATGCAATTGGCAACATGCCAAGATAACAAGCCGTGGTTATGTAACGTATGGTTTGTTGCGGATGGCGAAGATACTATCTACTGGATGTCTCGCAAAATACGGAGGCATAGTGAAGATATTGCTGCTAATCCGCAGGCTTCTTGTACATTTCATAAATGGTTTGAAGGTGGATTTGGCGAAAAAGGGCAGGCGTTGGTTATGGCTGGCAAGGCAGAGTTAGTGCCTGAAGAAAAAGTTGCCGATGTTTATGATTTATACACAGGGCGCCACCCACATTTGAAGAATGTTCAAAGTAAGGAAAAGTTCCAAACTGCTGAGGAGCCTCACTTTTTATACCAATTAACCCCAGATGAAATTGTGTGGTTTGATGAAATTAACTTTCCTGATGACCCGAGGAAAGTCCTTAAATAACCGTCTTCCTAAAGAGACTTAAGGAACGAGAGTAAATCGGCGCTGGATTTTTTGGTGTCGGCGGAATCGTAGAAAAAGGTTTGCCATCCCAATTCTTCAGCGGCTTTTAAATGGCCAAACGTATTATCTATAAATAGGATATCTTCCGCAGCGCAGCCTGCCTCTTTTTGGGAAATATCGTAAATTTCCTTACTGGGTTTGGCGTGGCCAATATCGCTTGAATCAATCAGTGCATCCCACTTGGCGCCTGTGGGTAATAAGGCAGCGTCCTCAATTTTTTTGAACATCCGTGGGTACATGTTGGTAAGCAGCCCTGTTTTATGGGTGCGCTGAACTTCCTCAACAATTGGCCATATATCCTCATTTGTTGAAAAGCGACGGACAAAAGCAGCTAACAGAGAGTAACCAGCAGGGAAGGTGAGGTTAAGTTCATCCGTCAGGGCGGGGAGCAAATCGTCAACGTCCTGCGTGGTGCAAACGCTGTCCGCGTATTTTTCCCAAAAAGTCTCAAATTGTTGGCTTTGTTCGTCTGTGGTAACGCCAAGTTCATGCTTCAAACCTTCCCAGTGGTTTGTCGCGCTGAAATCGTTAATCACAACGCCACCAACATCAAAATACATAAAAGAAACCATGGTTACGCAGGTTTTCGTGAGGAGGAATCTCCCACGCGGCGACCTTGGGCTTCCTTCAAGGCTTTCACACCGCGGAGTTCACGGTCGGCCAGTGTATCTAAGAAAGCAGCGCCAGCGGTGGAGATAGAGTCAAATTTATGTCTTAACTTGCATTTGCGTAAGGCCGTTAGGGTGTCTCGTCCTGCGGCGAGGGTTTTCGCATCGCTATGAACAATGGCGTTGGCAAGGTTGTGGGTGCCTTCATCATAAGGTGAAATTTCGTAAGCACCTACGGGGCCGTTCCAGATGATACTCTTGGATTTTTGGAGAACGCGGCTCCATACCTTTAAAGTTTGGGGGCCAACGTCCAGTATCATATCGCCCATTTCCAGCTGGTTAATTTTTTTTGTAATGCTCGGTAGGTTTTCTTGCAGCATATGGGCAACAACGGCATCCTGCGGAAGTAAAATGCGGCAGCCCACAATACCCGCTTCTACCAATAAATCCCGCATAGATTCAATATAATCAGGCTCTATCAGGCTGCGGCCAACATCAACATCCTTCGCAGCAAGCAAGGTATTAGCAACGGCGCCGCCAACAATTACTTGGTTGGCCTTAAAAATAGCGTGGCTCAGTACTTCCATTTTTCTGGCAAGTTTAGCGCCGCCAATAATCATAGTCAGAGGGCGTTCTGGCGTATTGAGCATGTGGTCTAGGCGGGTAAGCTCCTCAGTAAGCAATAACCCCGCAGCACTTGGCAGTAAAGACGGTAAGCCAATAATACTGGCGTGAGGACGGTGGCAAGTGGCAAAGGCATCATTTACATAAGCGCCACCTAGGTAGGCCAGTTTTCGGATAAAGTTCTTATCATTTTCTACTTCTTCCTTATAAAAACGGAGGTTCTCCATCAGCAAAATACTCCCCGGTGGCGCTTTAAGAACGGTTTGCTCTGCCATGCGGCCAATGCAGTCAGGCACAAAGGTGACATCTCGCCCAAGCAATTTAGTAAGAGTAGGCACAAGTTTATTCAAACTAAGGTCGGACACGACGCGTCCACGCGGGCGCCCTAAGTGGGCAAGCAAAACAATTTTAGCGTTTTTCTTAAGGAGGTATTCAATGGTCGGCAGGTGAGCCTTCAGGCGGTAGTCGTCTAAAATTTTACCTTTGGGAGAAAGAGGAACGTTGAAATCAACCCGTACCAACACCGTCTGGTTGGTAAGCTCAAGGTTATCCATAGATGGTAACGCGATGTTGATGGTAATCCTCCCTTACATTGAAACAGATAAGTAAACTTGCAAAGCATTATGCCAGCTATTCATCAAATTCCCAACTGTTAAGGTAGGTTCTGTAGAAATAAATTTTAGGGGGCTGTATCGGCGTTTGCTTCTTTTGCTAACTTAATTCCCAAAACAAACTTTTTTTGCTAAGTTACTGGTATGGAAGAAAAGAAAGACCCTTTTAATACCGAGCGTTTGGCAAGCGTTGTTTCTGCGTTGGAAGAGTATATAACAACGGTAGCGGCGCCTGTGGCTAGTGGTGAAGCACAAGAAGAACTTATGGCGCTAAGGTCTGAAAACCAAACGCTAAAGCAGAAGCAAGCTACGGCAGCGGCAGAGTTAGATGCGTTGATTACTCAGGTGTCTCAAAAAGGGGTAGAGGGGCTATGAACCAACAAATTTCGCTTTTAATTGGGGGGAAAACATACCGCTTGGCTGTGGGGGATGGGCAAGAAACCCGCTTAAAACACGTAGCACAACGGGTTGACCAACTGATTGCAGATTTAAAAAATAAAGCGCCCGATATGGACAGGGACCATATGGTGGTGTTAGCGGCCATTCAATTGGCAGATGACCTGCTGACAACCGAGCAAGCCAGAGAGACAGAGCAAAAAAATATCAGCGCTTTTAACAAATCCCTCGCTGAACGCCTAGAGAAGCTTCTTCCAACCCGTTTATGAGCCTTGATATTCATATTGACCCCGGTGGAAGGGGGGCGCAGGCAGAGAAAGAGCGGCTACGGTTAGAACTGTTGCACCGCCGCCAAGTCATTCCGCAAGACCTCAAAAGCACCACCCGTTGGAAGGTGATTAACAACCTTCGTACCTTACATAGCCAGCTTTCCCCCGCTGTTGTCGGGGTATATTCGCCCATTAAAGATGAAATTGACCTGATGCCATGGGTGGAAGAACTGTGGGAAAACGAAGAAATTGTCGCGTTGCCTCGCGTGGTAGAGCGTGAACATCCATTAGTTTATAACATTTGGGAAAAAGGTGACCCGTTAGAACCAGATGCCGTTGGCGTACCTTGCGCAACAGGGCCGGAAGTTATTCCCGCCTTTATGGCGATTCCTACGCTAGGCTACAATCGCCATGGTTACCGTTTAGGCTACGGCGGTGGATACTTCGACATTACCCTGAAAGAAATGGGGCAACAAACTGTGACCGTTGGTGTTGCTTACACCGAAATGGAAGTAGAGCACTTTCCCTGCCAATACCATGACCAGCGCCTGCAATACTTCGTAACAGGTAAAGAAGTTATCACCTGCTTATAGGTTTTTCTTGACTTATTTGTGTATACATATCATTTAGGTATGACTTACTGTTTTTATACTTTCCTTTTACACATAAAAATTGAAGGAGTGCAAAATGCCTACAACATGCATACTCTACTCTGCTTACTCACTTGTAGCCCTTTTTTTTATTTCCTGGTTAGCCTTAGGGCTAGCAAGCGTGGAGAATAAAAATTTTTTTCTGGCAACGTTATCAGGGGCTGTGGTTATTTTAGCCCTATTTGCAGTGGACTTCTTTGTCTCGTTTTGGGGTGTCCAGAAAACCCTAAAAATGTTGCAAGAAGACTATTACTTAGTTATCTCAGGTGCTTTTGTTTCCTGTTTTATCTTTGTTGTTGCCATAAAAAAAGACATAAGGATAAAAGACTGGAATCCTCTTGGGGGGATGGTAGCAGGAGTTTTAGGTATGATATTTCAAGCGCTGTTGCTTATTGCTGTATTAGCATTAGGGTCAGTCTTTGAATGGGTAGAGCAAAATGTGCAGCATATATTTGTGTTTATAACAAGTATGGCAATTGTGGCTTTATTCATTTTCTATAAGTTTAGTCCTACGAAAGAGCAGAAAGTTTCTGCTGCTCCCTGACACAAAAAATTCCTCTCGCTATTAGTACGGCGAGGGGGATTTTTTATGCTGGACTTGTTTATGTATACATGTCATTTAAGTGTTACTTCATAAGCATTTATCAGAAAAACTCCTAACCTTATAAGGAACTTCAAGATATGACGATTCTGTCAATTATCATTACGGCCATGGCTGTTATTGCAATATCTATTATTAGCTTATTTATAGCTAATTTTAAATGGACTGAAAAAAGCGGGATGGGGCTGTTACTTTCATTTCTCTTAGGGGCAGCTATTTGCCTTATGATTTCAATATGCTTGGATTTTGATATTTTTCAGCAATATACTGAAACTATTATGGCTGCTAGCCCAGTTTTGCTGAGTGCTGGAGCTGCGCTAATGCATATTATGTCTAAAAATGCTCCAGCATTGAGTGTAGGTGCATTTTTGGGATTGGTAACATATATCGCAGCTAAGAAGTACAAGTGGGAAGCGAAAGCGATAGGTAGCCATATCAAAATTGCGTGTGCGGGCATACTGACGAGTATTGCCTATATCATCTTCATGATCCTTGTTTACTTCGTTTATACATTTTTCCCGCATTTGGGGCAATTCAATGAGAGTAAATTAACAATTGTCCCGCTTGTTCTTGCTTTCTGTTTAGTTATCATCCATGAAGCATACAGACCTAATCCAAAATCTCCTCCTCAATAAAAAGAGTCGGTTAAAATTTAAAACGAAAAACCCCTGCACGAAAGTGTTAGGGGTTTTTCTTGTCAAATTGAGTGTGCTTTGTGTATACTAAATAATCTGGATTCCAAATAGCGTTTACCAAAATTAGGAGGGACTCTTATGTCCACACCATCTAAGACGATATCTCCCCCTATTTACCAGTGGGTAGCCACAATTGTAATAGGCCTTGTGGGACTCTTGGCTTCTTTAGCAATTTTTATTGAAGTTATTATGGCCCAGCCAATCATTATCCTCGCTATTTGCACGGGGCGTATTGCTATCAGGGCAAGTAGTGAAAGAAGTAAAAAGCGTAGCGATTGGCAAAGAAGCCTTAAAGGCGAAGTATTGATTCTTTCGATTCTATCATTACTTTCGTCTGCCTTTGCTTTTATGGGCGGAACATATATCGTTCCTCATGGGGAAGTAGGGTGGCCTCATATATCAATTTTTTTGAGTTTTATCCTATTTATCATAGTGATGTTCCCAAGCTATAGCCTTGGCGAAGAAGAATACCCAAACATTAAAATAAACTAAGAATACCAGAACCCGCTATTGATTTTAGCGGGTTCTGGTATTTAGAAAGGGAGAAAAGATCTTAAGCAGCACTTTTTTGTTTTTTGAGGAGAGGTTTGAGGAATTCTCCTGTGTGGCTTTGGGCGCACTTGGCAATGTCTTCCGGTGTTCCTTCTGCAATAATTTGGCCACCGCCGCTGCCGCCTTCGGGGCCAACGTCTACCAGCCAGTCTGCGGTTTTAATCACATCTAAATTATGCTCAATAATCACCATGGTATTGCCACCATCTACCAAGCGGTGCAGCACTTTCAGCAACTGGTCAATATCCGAGAAATGCAGCCCAGTGGTGGGTTCGTCCAAAATATACAAAGTACGGCCAGTGGCGCGTTTGGAAAGCTCTTTACTCAGCTTGATGCGCTGGGCTTCACCTCCTGAAAGCTGGGTGGCGGGCTGGCCAAGGCGAATGTAACCAAGACCCACATCCATAAGAGTTTGCAGGCGCCGCGCGATGGTAGGGACGTTGGCAAAGTATTCCAAAGCATCTTCCACAGGCATGTTGAGAACATCGGCGATGTTTTTGCCTTTGTAGGCGATTTCCAATGTTTCTCGGTTGAAACGCTTGCTGTTACAGACTTCACAAGGGACGTAGACATCCGGCAGGAAGTGCATTTCTACACGGATAACGCCATCGCCCTCGCAGGCTTCGCAGCGTCCACCTTTAACGTTAAAGGAGAACCGACCCGGTTTGTAACCGTGGGCTTTGCTTTCCGGCAGGCTGGCAAACCATTCTCGCACTGGCCCCATAACCCCTGTGTAAGTAGCAGGGTTACTGCGCGGTGTACGGCCGATGGGCGCTTGGTCAATATTAACGATTTTATCGATGTGCTCCAGCCCCGTTACTTTGTCATGCTTGCCGACGGGATCTTTACTGCCATTAAGGCGTGTTGCCAAAGCGGCATAGAGGGTATCCATCACAAGGGTGGATTTACCCGAACCTGAAACACCCGTCACACATGTGAGGGTGCCCACAGGGAAGTGGGCGGTGACGTTCTGCAAATTATTAGCAGAAGCGCCGTGAATGGAGAGCATTTTCTTTTTATTGGTGGGTCTACGTTTTTTGGGGACACCAATAGACTTTTTACCAGAAAGGTATTGCCCTGTTGTGGAATGCGGCGTGTTGATGATGTCTTCAGCCGTGCCGTGAGCGATGATTTTACCGCCGTGCTCACCCGCACCGGGGCCGATATCTACAAGGAAGTCTGCTTGGCGTATGGCATCTTCATCGTGCTCTACGACAATAACGGTATTGTCGAGGTCTCTCAATTTATGCAGGGTTTCCAGCAGGCGATTATTGTCCCGTTGATGTAGGCCGATACTGGGTTCATCCAATACATAAAGAACACCCGTTAACCCGCTGCCAATTTGTGAGGCAAGGCGGATACGTTGGCTTTCACCCCCTGAAAGTGTGCCTGAAGAACGGTTGAGAGAAAGATAGCCTAGACCAACGTGAGCCAAAAAGCCTAGGCGAGCTTCAACCTCTCGTACAATAGGGGCTGCGATTTTACCGCGCGCGCCTGTAAGCGTTGCGCCGATAGTTTGGATTTCTGTGAGGGCATCCTCAATAGAAAGTTCACAAAATTGGCGTATGTTTTTACCATTAATACGTACGGCCAGCGCATTTGGATTCAGGCGCGCGCCGTTACAATGGGTACATACATGGCCAGAGCGATAGCGGTTAAGGTCTTCACGGTCGTAAGGAGATTTTGATTCTTCCCAACGGCGTTGAAGAATGTTGACGATACCATCGTAGGTTTTATGTGTTTTGAACGTGCCTTTACCGCCCTCAAACGTAAATTCAATTTCTTCCTGACCGCTGCCGTAAAGTAGAATTGTTTGAACATCTTCGGAAAGTTTGTGCCATGGGGTTTCCAAACTGAATTTGTAATGTTTGCTGAGGGCTTTAAGGTAGTAGTTACCTGTTTTGGTATCTTTCCATGGGTGAAGGGCGCCTTGGCTAAGGGTAAGCCTATCATCAGGTACAATTAAATTCTTATCAAAAGCGATTTCTTCGCCCAAGCCATCACACTGCTGGCAGGCACCATATGGGCTGTTAAAGCTGAAAAGGCGAGGCTCGGGCGTGTAGCCGTGGCCACAGGTAGGGCAGGCGTGCTTTTCAGAAAATAAGATAGGGGCGGGAATGTCTTCTTCTGCCTTGGCAAGAGCTTCTACCTGAACAAGACCATCAGCCAACTTAAGAGCATTTTCTAAGGATTCAGCAAGTCGACCAAGGTTGTCTTCTTTCAAAGCAAGGCGGTCAACAACAACTTCAAGTGTGTGCTTAAGCTTTTTATCAAGCGCTGGTGCGTCCTCAATGGCGTAAATCTCACCATCAATACGCAGACGTGTGTAACCCTGCTGTTGCCAGTGTTGAATTTCTTTTTTGTACTCTCCCTTACGCCCTTGCACAACAGGGGCAAGTACCATCAGGCGTTGGTTTTCAGGCCAATCATTTACCAATTGGTCGACCATTTGTTGAATGGTAACGCCTTCAATAGGGGTTGTAGGGTGGTGCGGGCAATAAGCATTACCAGCATTTGCAAAGAGCAGACGCAAATAATCATAAATTTCAGTAATGGTACCAACGGTGGAACGAGGGTTTTTACTGGTGGTTTTTTGTTCAATGGCAATGGCAGGGGCTAAACCTTCAATACGGTCAACATCGGGTTTGTTAGAAAGCTGCAAAAATTGGCGGGCGTAGGCAGAAAGGCTTTCTACATAGCGGCGTTGGCCTTCCGCATAAATGGTATCAAACGCAAGGGAGGATTTACCAGAGCCGGAAACACCTGTAATAACGGCAAGGGTGCGTTTAGGAATATCCAAGCTAACATTTTTTAGGTTGTGTTCACGTGCGCCATGAATACGAATATGCGTTGTTGCGTCTACCATTTCTGCTTTTCCCTCTTACCTGACCAGTGCAAATGGTTATCGCATAAGTATCAATGCTTTTCCAGTGATGAGTTTACTTGCTTTTTATTTGGTTTAATTTCATAATGCCCGCCGAAATTAAGTGATTTTAGGGGGAAATATGTCTGCTTCTTTAAATAAAGTAATGGTTATTGGTAACGTGGGGCGTGACCCTGAAATTCGTCATACTGGTGACGGCAAAGCCATTGCAAACGTAACGGTTGCAACAACTGAAAACTGGAAAGACCGCAGTGGCGAACGCCAAGAAAAGACAGAGTGGCACCGTGTTGTTGTGTTTGGCGGTTTGGCCGATGTTGTAAGCAAATACGTTAAAAAGGGTGACCCCGTTTATTTTGAAGGTAAACTGCAAACACGCAAGTGGACAGATAACCAAGGGCAGGAGCGCTACACAACAGAGATTGTTGTGGATAACTTTGGTGGTGCCATGCAAATGTTGAGCCGCCGTGGTGGTGGCGATAGCAGCTACAGCCAAAGTGCTCCTGCGGACGATTTTGGTTCTAGCCAACAAGCAGCACAGCCTGCTGTTGCAGCCAAACAGATTTCTGACGATGCACCATTTGATGATGAAATTCCGTTCTAGTTCTTAAATGACAGAGAAAGATTCGCTCCCAACCAGTTGGCAACAACCCGAGAAACAAGGCATTTTCGGGAAGTTGCGTAGCTACGCCTTTGCAGGAATTTTAGTAATTGCGCCAGCTGCAATTACCATTGCAATTTTGTACCAGTTTGTAACGTGGTTAGATTCTCTGCTGACCGGTTTTATTCCTTATCAGTACCGTCCTGAAACGTTTATTGGTGTATCAATCCCTGGGACGGGGTTGATAGCTGGTGTTTTGCTCGTAGTAATTATTGGAATGCTAGCACGCAACTTTTTCGGCCGCTGGCTTGTGGGGTTGGGTGAACGTATTATGCATAGTATTCCTGGTGTGGGGAATATATATGGTGCGGTAAAGCAGATTGTTGAAACGGTAACGTCTCGCAATACTGATGCATTCCGTGAAGTGGTGCTTGTGGAGTACCCACGCAAAGGCATTTGGGCAATTGCTTTTGTGACAGGTAAAACCAAGGGACAGGTTCAAAAAATAACAGATGATGAACTTGTGAATGTGTTTGTGCCGACAACCCCAAATCCAACCAGTGGTTTTTTACTGTTTTTCCCAAGAAAAGATTTAACAACGCTGGATATGACGGTAGAGCAGGGCATCAAAATGGTTATTTCTGGCGGTATTGTAACCCCTACAGCTGCAGAAGGTAAGGCAGCATTGAAAGCAAAGCAGGTTTAGTTTTTTACCCTTTTACCCAGCTTTTAGCAGGGCAGAGGCGCTTTCTTTTCCGAATAGTTGAAAGAGTTGTGCGAGTGATTTTCTGGTTTGGCTGTTCAATGGTTTTTTCAATGTTTCTTCTGCCAGTTCACGCATGGGGGCGATGAGGTCTCGATGATGGATAAGGTCTGCCAGTTGAGCGGTTTCTTGTCCGCTTTGGCGTGTGCCAAGAATTTCCCCCGGGCCGCGTAATTCCATATCTTTTTCTGCAAGGTAAAAACCGTCCTCGCTGTCTTTCATGGCTTGCAGGCGTTCAACGGCGGTATCCGTTAGTGGGTTTTGATTTTGATACAAAAGGATGCAGCTTGACTTTAAAGAGCTACGGCCAACACGTCCACGTAGTTGGTGCAGTTGGGAGAGGCCAAAACGTTCGGCGCCTTCAATAATGATGCTTGTGGCTTGTGGGACATCTACGCCAACTTCAATAACGGTTGTGGCGACGAGGATTTTGAATTTTCCGTTTTTAAAATCCAGCATGACAGCGTCTTTATCAGCAGGTTTCATTTTACCGTGGAGGAGGGCGACTTGCTCGCCGTAGAGTTTTTTAAGGGAATCAAACCGTTTAGTGGCTGCGGTTAGGTCTAGCTCTTCATTCTCTTCAACCAAGGGACAAACCCAATAGACTTGCTCGCCTTTATCTAAAATCCGTTGTAGGGATTTTGCGATATCTCCCAATCGGCTAGATGGCAAAACATTTGTTTGGACGGGGGTGCGGCCGGGTGGTTTTTCACGAATGATGGAGCTATCCATATCCCCGTAGAATGTTAGAGCCAAAGTCCGCGGGATGGGGGTGGCTGTCATCACAAGAATATCGGGCGCTAAACCGCTATGGTTATGGGCGGCGAGTTTCATGCGCTCTTGTACGCCAAAACGGTGTTGTTCATCAATAACTGCAAGGCCGAGACGGTCAAATTTAACATCATCTTGCACAAGAGCATGGGTGCCAATGATAAGGTTAGCAAAGCCTTCCGCAATGTGTTGCTTCAACCGTTTTTTTTGTGCGGCGGGAATACTCCCCACAAGCAGAGCGACGGTTATACCCAAAGGCTCCAGCCATTTACAGGCGTTTTCATAGTGCTGGCGCGCTAAAATTTCAGTAGGTGCCATAAGCACGCCTTGGCATCCGTTTTCAATAACCCGTAGCAAAGCGAGCAGGGCAACAGCGGTTTTACCGCTGCCGACATCCCCTTGCACAAGGCGGAGCATAGGCGTAGGGGCGGAAAGGTCCTCGTTAATATCTTCAAGAGCAGCGGTTTGGTCACCCGTGAGAGAGAAGGGCAGGTTCTCTAAGAATTTTTGTTGTTTTTCAGTATTATTGCCATGGCTGATACCCGGTTGAAGGCGGGCGGTTTGGCGGGCATGGAGTAAAGCCAGTTGGTGGGTAAATATTTCGTCACACGCAAGGCGGATGCGGGCAGGCGAGTTTGGTGCCAAATCGTTCTCATATTGTGGGTTATGCACCGTTTGTAGAGCTTCGTAAAAGGTGGGTAGAGAAGAAGAAAGCGAGTAGGTATTTGTGGGGAAATTCTGTGGTGTAAAAAGCGATAGAGCGGCATCAATCGCAGCTTTTACCTGTACGTGAGTAACGCCCGCTGTGAGTGGATACATTGGCCATAACTTTGCAACGTCGTCCAATTCCCTATTTTTGCCCCATAGGGTGGGGTGGATAATTTTTTTCAAACCACCACGGGTACCGCCTTCCACTTTGCCTGAAATCATAATTGTTGCCCCTGCGGGCATGGATTTTTCCAACCACGGCTGACTTTGAAAGAAAACAAGTTGGAGTTGGCCAGACTCATCCTCTACCAGTACGGTGTGCGGTTTGCGGTGCTTGGGGTAGGGTTTAGGGCTATGCTTGATAACCTTAACCTTTAATGTTGCTGTTTCGCCTGTAATAGCCTCGGCAATTGTCGGCGTTTGGGAGCGGTCCATCACACCGCTGGGTAGGTGAAATAATAGGTCAACATACCGCTCTCCGCATAGCTTGTGCAGTTTAGGGATGCGCTTAGCCTCTACATTTGGCAGGGATGTGTAGGTATCCGTTAGTTTGTGTGTATGTAGAGTATCTTTTTTTACCTTGGCTTGAAGCATAGTGGCGGGTATTGTTACCCGTATGACGTTAGAAAACAAGCCTGACCTACATTTATTAAAGCGTGAAATTAAGTACCGTAGCCGCCGTTCCCTTAAAGAAATGGATGATTTAATTGGTGGGTTTGTAGAGGCACGGTTGGATAGCCTTGATGCTGCAATGCTTACCGAGTTACGCGATATGTTGGAAGAAATGGACCAAGATTTATTGGCCAGTTGGCGGGGAGAGATTGATATTCCTACCGAATATCAGCGTATTTTTGATGCATTACGGGCTTTTAGACAAAATTAGCCGCTTCTTAACTTTCTAAAACCCCTTGTTTTTCTCGTATACAAAGAGTATACATACTCCTCAGAATATATCTATAAACGTTTCTAATTAGAAACCTTTAACCCCCGTTTGGAGGAAAAAAATCGTGATACAACGTAAGTGGAAAATTATTGGAAGTGTGCTTATTGCACTCTTTGTTGGAGGCGTATTTGTTGCTGAAAACTACAAAAAAGAAACTCAAACACTGCTGAAACAGGGAACAGAAATGTTTTGGTGGAGTGTGGGAGAAGTTCAGAAGCTTCCTGAGAATTTTTCAAATGACCAAGATGAAATAGCCTTGAAAAAAGAATATGAAGCGCTATTGGCAGAAATAAAAGAGGAAAAAGACATTCGTGTTCCTCATATAAGAGCAGCTTTTGATTTTTTGATAGAAAAAGACGAAAGTTATTCAAAAGTTATAGCTTCTGATTATCAGGGTTTTATTCAAAGTGCTAAGTATTATAGAAGCTTTGTTAAAGAAAGTGTTCTTCCTCATAAAAAGACAGATTCTTCCTGTGTTAAGGCATTAAAGCAAGAAGTTATCTGGGCTAGAGGTGTTAAACTTAGGATTAAAATGCGGAGGCTTTACGGCCAGCTGCATCATGCTTTGTGTATTATGCATAGGGATAAAAAAATCTTTCCCACTGAGTATTGCTCTTCATTAAAAGAAGAAGCTGTTTCGTACTCACAGATGCTACTGTTACCGAAGGAAGGTGGAAAAAGCGTCTTGGATAAAGCTGAGATGGATTTATCCTTCTGGGCTAAGGAGGTAGATGAAAAATGTGTTAAGCAACCTAAACCTGAGAAGGGGGAGGGGTGATGCGTCATTTGCTAAAAATGTTTGCCACAGTTATAGCAATACTTGGGCCTTCTATACTTATTATTGCTTTGATGCTCTCTGCTTTTTGGGTGCCTTCAATTTCTGTATGGTCTTACCACTGGTATATTGGTGATGCTGACTACGTTAGACAGGTAGATTTACCTATCGTTTCTCATAGCCGATATAGTGAGAAGTGTACGGAAGATATGGGATCTAAAACAGTTGACGAAGCAGTTAACTGGGTGCTTAGTTACTGTAGAGGCTATAGTG
Source organism: Alphaproteobacteria bacterium (assembly GCA_028817875.1). Taxonomy (GTDB): domain Bacteria; phylum Pseudomonadota; class Alphaproteobacteria; order UBA2136; family JAPPOO01; genus JAPPOO01. The sequence goes on from JAPPOO010000011.1 coordinate 30,863, forward strand.
CTAAGAAGCATGTAACAAAACACGGCGATCAAGCAAAAGATCTAGAAGACTACACAATACCCCGCCTTCAAAATAGTGTTAAGAAAAATATTGGTTGCGAGAAGAAACGCTCTCAAATAAAAGTGTGGCGTTTTGAAAAGCAAGTAGTTGTTTTAAAGCACTTAGATGGTATGAGGCGGTATATGAATATTTGCTATGGTCTATGGGATTTACCATCAATGTCTCTGAAGCTTTGCGAGAGGTATAAGTACTCCGTGGAAGCTAATAATCGGAAATACTTAGGTGAATTCTCAAAGCTTACAGCTCTTATAGCGCGAGAGAATCTCATACTAAAAGATATGGAAACTGAGGGCAGGTGCTTATAATATCCTACTTGCAAAAAACATGCAAAGGGCGGCGGTAAAACGCTGCCCTTTTGTGTTGCCGTTTATACGGCAAAGCCAGAAGAAACTTGCTATTTTTAGGAACAGTCCCTACATTCGCCGCTATGACAGAATTTAAGTATGAATTAATCGCGCAGGACGGTAATGCGCGGCGGGGGCGCATCCACACGGCGCATGGGGTTATCAATACGCCTGTTTTTATGCCTGTTGGTACGGTTGGCAGCGTTAAGGCTCTTAAACCTCAAGATGTAAGGGCTATGGGAGCGGATATCATTCTCGGTAATACGTACCATTTATTTTTACGCCCTGGGCCTGACTTGGTAGAAAAAATGGGTGGTTTGCACGAGTTTATGAATTGGGAGCACCCGATTTTAACGGATTCTGCTGGTTTTCAGATATACAGCCTTGCCCACCGCAACAAGGTAACAGAGGAAGGGTGTACTTTCCACAGCCATATTGATGGCTCCAAACAGTTTATTTCGGCGGAAATCTCCACCCAAACCCAGCACAAGTTGGATGCTACCATTACCATGGCGTTTGATGAGTGTACAAAAAAAGAGATTACCTACCTAAACGCCAAAAAGAGTTGGGAGTTAACGGAGCGTTGGGCAAAGCGTTCCCGTGCGGCTTTTGTAAAACGGCCCGGGTATGGGCAGTTCGGTATTGTGCAGGGAGCTAATTATAACGACTTGCGGGAAGAGAGTGCCAAGTCTCTCGTAGATATGGATTTTGAAGGTTACGCCATTGGAGGCTACCTTTTTGAAGAGCAAAAATGTGATGGCAAGATGTTTGATGATGTTGTGTCGTTCACAACGGAATTGCTGCCGACAAACAAGCCGCGTTATGTGATGGGGGCGGGGTATCCGTCTGATATTATTCGTGCTGTGGGGATGGGCGTGGATATGTTTGATTGTGTATTGCCAACCAGAAATGCGCGGAATGGCCAAATGTTTACAAGCGAAGGGACGTTGAACATCCGTAACGCACGCCATAAGGAAAGCGATTTGCCATTAGACCCTAAGTGTAGCTGTGATACCTGCCAGAACTACAGCAGGGCTTATTTGCATCATTTATTTAAAACTGGTGAGATTTTAGGGCTGATTTTGCTGTCGCAGCATAATATCGCCTTTTATTTGAATATGATGAAGCAACTAAGAACAGCCATAGAGCAGGGAAATTACGCCAGTGTGGCAAAAGAAATGCTCGAAACGTACCGATAAATAAAAATATCCGCCGTAAACACTTGACCTTGACGGCTTCTTACGCTATCTAAGTCTGGCTTTCGTATTGCGCATCGTACGGACAGAGCGAGACCTTATACTTAGATGCGCATTTGTGGGCCGTTAGCTCAGTCGGTAGAGCAACTGGCTTTTAACCAGTGTGTCACAGGTTCGAACCCTGTACGGCCCACCAATTCTAAAACAGCCCCCTGTTGGGGGCTGTTTTACATTTTTAAGAGTCTGTTTAAACTTCTGACGGTGTTTTGACGATGAAGGACTGTGCGTTTGTTTGTCGCTCAGGGTCGTACCCTGAAAGGCGGACATAGGCGTACGGGTGGCGCTGAAAGCAGGATTCTATCTGCATCATCAGTAGGCTGGCGTTGATGTCCTGCGGCATTACGCGGGATTGCTGGCTGCGCGGGGCGACAATTGGCCATTGTTGCCAATAAACGTCATTCACACTTTTCGGGTCAGAGAATTCAATAACAGGAATAAACCCTTGGTGCAGTAGGCTATCAGCTTGTGCTTGAGCCTGAGCTGTAGACAGAGGCGGTAGAAAAGAAAATGTTTCAAAGCGGCTATTCATGTTACTCATCCTCCGTTTCAGATTGAATAGGTCGTAAAGGGGTAAAGCCTCCCTCTATAGGCTGCTGCACCGTACCTTCTAACGGGAGGTGTTTGTCTCCCGGAATAACACCGAAGAGGAAAGAGCCTTCCTGCCAAAATTCTAGAGCTTCTTTAAGTTCAGGGCTGTATTTCATGGCTCTTTGTAAAACATGACGGCCGTCAACGTTTAAGCTTTGGCCTTCACCTCGGGCTTGTACAAGAGATTCTATAGCAACGCGGTTAGCTGTTGCACCTGCGGCACTGCCCCACGGGTGCCCCATCACGCTGCCTCCGCACTGTATAATGGTGTCATTCCCAAGGGCGTCAATCAGCCGAGGGAAGTGCCATGGGTTGTGTCCGCCACCAACAGCAGGAAAACAGCTGGCCATACCTGCAAAAGGTTGGTCAAACAAAATACCGTTTTCAGGTGATGGTGGAAGAGTTGTTTCTCGCATGACATTGACGGTACCAACGCTATAACGGCGTTGTGAAGTGCTGCCTTTAAGAGGGCTGCCAATGCTTGCGACATCCGCACCGATAAGTCGTAAGAGTTTTGCTTCTAACTGTTCGCTCATCATATTGCCTGCAAGGGCGCGGCCGCCCATAGCGCATAAGGCCATATCTTGCCGATGGCACCAGCCAGCAATACTTTGTAAAGCTGTCCAGCCGATAGCAGCGCTATCTACCATGACTAAGCCTAAATCCAGTTCTTTAGCCCATTCAGCACGCTCTTGCATTTGCTCCAGTGTTCCTGCCGTAATATTGGCAGCGTGGGCTTTAAATTCGTTAGATTCACCACTGGCGCTGTGTACGGCTTCAGCTGTGTAACGGAAGCGGTCGCGCCATGTATTACCCGGAATACTATGGAGTAGTGTTGGGTCGCAGGTAATATCAACCCCGCCTTTGAGGGCTTCGTAAGCTGCGCGGCCATACATTTTAGGGGAAAGGCCATGCATAGGGCGTAGAGTTGTTGAAAGAAGAGGGCGGCCATACTTGCCTGTCATATCCCGCAGGCCTTGCACGCCGAAAGAAGGGCCTTGGAAGGTACGCAGGAAAAGCTCTGGTACGCGGATATCCACCATTTTAGCGCCTGTGCTTGTAACGGCTGCGCCTAAAACTGAAAGAATACCTGTGATGGAACCTTCTTCTACCATACTGTGAGGAAAGAGGATATCCACCTCTGTTTGGCCAGAGCCTAAAGCACGGGCCGCAACAGCTTTTGGTTTTGATGTATTTGGAGAGATATAGTCTTCCGTCCAGCAACTTACCCATGTGCCACAAGCCGCGCTTTCTAATAGACGGGCAGCTTCAGAAGGGGAGATATCAGCATTATCCACAGTAAATGTTGCTACGATATTAAGTTGGCTTGCTTCTTGAGAATCTGTTGCTTGAGGTTCAGCGAGCTGTTGGTAAACAGGGGCTGGCTGTGGGCAAGTGGTAGTTTCTTTTCCTGAAAGAGCATCTAGCCCGACCTCAAGGGCTTCCGCAATTTTTTGCATATTGCCAAAGGAAGGGTTAACTGTGCCGGATAAAATACGGCTTAAACTCGCCATAGAAACGCCTGATTGACGGCTGAGTTCCGCCGCAGTCATATTTTGTTTGTCCATAGCGGATTTAAGGGTAGTTGCCAGTAAGCGGTTTTCTGAATTTTGAGTCATCCAATTAATACTTTCATATTTGGAATTTTTTCCAATTATGAAAAAAGGCCTTACTTTTTGCAAGGGTAAAATACGAAAGCTTGACTTTATAAGTCAATAATCTACATAAGAAAGTATGGTGAATAAAATGACATCAGTT
>JAPPOO010000011.1:34878-46631 GCA_028817875.1 Alphaproteobacteria bacterium
TGGGCGTGGTTAGGTCTTGTTGCTCTGGTGCCATTACCGTTAGGAGCTAACAACCATACGGCTGTAAGTTTGTTGTTTACCGCGTTTTCTTTGCTTGTTGCCATTTATTTATTATTACCTAAACGTGCGGAGTATCCTCCTGCTTTAAATAAATGGGTATATATACCTGTTTTATTAGTGTTTTTGTTGGGAATTATTCAAACTTTTATGCCAGCTTCTCCGCCTAGCTGGGGTAATCTTGTTCCACCTCTTGGTATTCAAGTTTGGTGGGTTTCAACGCTGAATGTTGTAGAAAGTTTTTACGGTTTATTACGTTGGGCTATTTATGGTTTTGCCTTTTATTTGGCTTATGTACTTACAAGTGGGAGTTCCTCCAAAGCTGCTAAGCGTTTGATACGGGGTCTATCTGTTGCAGGAGCTATTTACGCTTTGTATGGCATATATATGGTGACCTCAGGCGAGCCAATGCTGTTTTTATGGGAGAAAAAACATTACCTGAAAGATGCAACAGGGACGTTCATCAATAGAAATACGTATGCCACTTATGCTGGCGTTGCTGCTTTGTGTAGCCTTACGTGGTTATGGCAGAGGGTGTATTTATTGTCTCAACAGAATTGGCGTAAGCGATACAAGCATATTACATTATTCTTTTTAGAAAATGCGACATTTCCAAACTTACTGCCGCTTGTGTGTTTTGTTGCAAATGTGAGCGGTTTGTTACTATCCCATTCTCGCGCTGGAGGAGGGGCTTTTTTACTGGGTTTAATAGTTATGGCCGCAGGGCTTTACAATATTCAGGAGAAAAAAGCAAAAGCGTATGTGAAATATGTTTTTTTAGGCGTATTGCTGCCTCTCACCGTTTGGTTATTTACCCGTGGAGGAGGGCAAACGCTTGAGAGGATGTCGAGCTTTTCAGAAAGTGTGCTGGATAGGATGGGATTCTACACCATAACGCTGGCCCGTATTTTGGAAGAGCCTTGGAGCTTTGCAGGGTTAGGGAACTTTGAAACCTTATACCACACAATACGCCCGTTAGAGACGCCTAGCTGGATGACAAGGAGCGTTGATAAAGTTCATAATACCTACTTACAACTAGCTGTTGAGGTTGGTTTCTGGGGATTGATGCTTATTCTTATAAGTTGGCTGGCTGTTATTGCTATTTGTTGGCATGGGTTTCGTTTTCGTAAAAAGAACCGTGAATTACCTCTTTTGGGATTATCGGCCACTGTATTGGTTGCTGCCCACGCATTGGTGGATTTCAGCTTAGAAATTCCAGCCTTTACGGTGATATACTTGAGTGTTTTAGGTATGGCGATGGCGCAGAGCTATTCCTCTAGCAATACAGCGATGCCAAGCAATATGCTGTACAAAAAATTTGCTGGTGGTGGCTGTTTGGTATTGGCTGCTTTAGGGCTGTTTCTTTATCAAGCGACAGCTTACCAGCTTCGTTATGTTGTAGAGCTAAGGCAGTTACGTAAAGCTCCTTTTGAAATGAGTGTTGCCCAACTAAGTGAGATATTATCTCACCAACAACGGGCGGAACGGCTTCTTCCATTACCTAAAGTAATGAACGATGGTGCGCTACTGAATATTACTCTGGCGGAGAAAACAAAGCACCGGCAGGAATTTTTGTTAAAGCAGGCACAGAATCAGCTAGAAAAACAAGCTGTTTATGCCCCGTATGAACCTTTTGTTTGGATGCAATTAGCTCATGTTTTGCGGCTTCAGCACCATGAATTAGAGAAGCTGCCAAATTTACTGGAGATTTCTATACGTACGGGTACGGCTGAGCCTTTCTTGTTGGCGTACAGGCTTCAGTTAGGGCAGGGTATATGGCATATGCTAAACGTAGAGCAAAGAGATTTGGTTCAGCAGCAATACCAATTGCTTAAGGCATATAACTCTAAAAAAGCTGAAGAGTTAGCCTTGCCGATGGTTAAAAATGCTGATTCAGTTGACGGTATAAAATAGCGTGTTTATGGTGCGATAATGCGTAAAAATTCAGGAACACTCTATTTGGTTGGGACGCCTATCGGCAACTTGGAAGATATGACCCAGCGTGCACTTAATACCCTTAAGCAGGTGGATATTATTGCGTGTGAAGATAAACGTCGTTCCCAAACATTGTTAAACCACTTTGGTATTACTGGTAAACGCTTACTCGTGCATAACCAAGTGAATGAACGTAAATCAGCTCCAGGATTAGTGAAGTTGTTAGAAGACGGGGCGAATATCGCTCTTGTAACAGATAGCGGTATGCCGAGTATTTCTGACCCCGGATACATACTTGTCAAAGCAGCGCAAGAAGCGGAAATACAAACACAGCCTATCCCTGGTATTACGGCAGTTGCAACAGCATTGGCGGGGGCAGGGCTGCCAGCGGCGCGTTTTATCTTTCTTGGTTTTTTGCCCCGTAAAGTGGGCGAACAGACGCGTTTATTGGAACGTTTTAAGGATGCACCTGAAGCCTTAGTTATTTACGAATCTCCCCAACGGTTAGGAAAGACACTTGCCCTAGCTGCCAATGCATTGGGAGAGCGACAGGCGTGTATTTGTAAAGAGCTGACAAAACTGCACGAAACTTTTGATAAAGGAACGCTAGCTGAACTGGTTGAAAAATACGCAGAGCAGGAGATAAAAGGGGAGATTACCCTTATTATCAGTTCTTAAATTTGTGACTTATCCACAACGGCTGTGGAGATAAAGTTATCCACATTTTACCACTATATATTGCGATGGCTTTTAGAGTCGGCTATGATTCTCCTCAAGAAAATAATAAATGGGAGAGCAGATTATTATGTTTGAAAACAGTAAGTTACAAGATGTTCTCTTAAGTTCTGAGTTTTTTAGTTTAGATGTAGCTGATTCTTCCGATGACAGCCAAAATCAAGATATTGGGGATGCTTTTGAAGCTTCCCATTTGCCTGTGGAGTTTTTTCAATATTTTCAAGTAGATTCAACACCAGTACAGTAGGCTTTTGATATGTACGATTATTTTAAGCTGACTGATACCGATAAAAAAGATTTGATGAGTATTGCCGAGAGGCTCCGCAAAAGTGCGGATAAAAATTTAACGCCGAAGGTTTTACCTAAAGATGTTTCCGAGGAAGATATTGTATTTGCCGAGGAACACAAGCTACCGACAGAGTTCTTTCAGTTTTTCACAATTGACCGTACTGATAAAACTGCTGGTTAATAACATAAGTATTGCAATAAAAAAGCTCTTCAAATGAAGAGCTTTTTTATGTTGCCAGAGCTTACAATGTAAGTTCCAAGGCAATTTTGTTGAATTCATCAACTGTTGCAAAGTCAGCCATAGAAGCAAGGGCTGATTGCTGTTCTTCATCGCTACAGGCAATGCAAGCATCTGAAATAACAGTGATATCAAAATCTCGGTCGTGGGCATCTCTTACTGTACTTTCAATAGCGTTGTGTGTACCGACGCCGCAGATGTAGAGTTTTTCCACTTTTTGACTGCCTAAAATAACGTCCAAACGTGTGCGATGGAATGCGCTGAGGCGATGTTTGGTAATGATTGGCTCTTTACCTTTGAACGGAGCAACTTCTGGCAAAAATTCAGTTCCCCAAGAATGGCGGGCAAGTGCACCTAGCTTTTTAACTTTCTGAAAGAAAGGTGAATTATCATTTAGTTCAAAATAATTTTCGGTAAAGCATGTGCGTGTATGGACGACCATGGCGCCTTGCTGACGGAACTGATCTTGAATACGGTGGATACGGTTGAGTGTATTGTTTTGCTCTGCAAAATCTGCGTAACCTTTTTCCGCTAGCTTTCCATCCTTATGGGCAAGGTCGTTGACCAAATCGATGCACAATAGTGCTATAGGCATAAAGTTTCTCCCTTTAGTATTTCCTAGATAAGGCATGTTTTATTTCTCCCCCTTTTATAACTAATTGCAGTGAGTGACAATGCATTTGTATCCCCAGAGTACAATTGTTACAGAGCAGGTGTTTATCATCAATAAAATACTTATCCCATATGGTTGGTTTTAAGGCTCTGTGGAAAAAAAGTCACTTTGTATGATATGGAACCCTTGACGTATTTGAACAATAGGCGTATCACGCCATCGATTTAAAAATAAGGCAAAAAAGTTGAGCACTGGGCTCCTTAAAACAGATAGAAAGTAGAAAAACTTATGAGTATTCACGCGCAGGCATCAGGTGGGGAACTAATCCAATCTTTAGCAACAGTTGATACAACAACGCTTATCACAGCCATATCCATTTTTGTTTTAACCTACGCCGTTATACTAACAGAGCGTATTAACCGTGCCATTGTTTCTTTGTTGGGAGCAGGGTTGATGATTTTGCTAGGTGTGATGACGCAGGCCCAAGCAGCGCATGCTGTAGACTTCAATACGTTAGGGCTTTTATTAGGAATGATGGTGATTGTCGCCATTACAAAGGAATCAGGTATTTTCCAGTATGTAGCTATCCGTACGTCTCAGCTTGTGCAAGCTAAACCAATGGGGATTTTAGTCATGCTATCCCTTGTGACAGCTGTTTTTTCAGGGTTGTTAGATAACGTGACAACTGTTTTGTTGGTAACGCCCGTTATTTTACTTATTACAAGAGAAATTAGCGTTAAGCCTTATCCATACTTATTTACAGCTATTTTGTCTTCTAATATTGGAGGGAGCGGGACCCTGATTGGTGACCCACCTAATATTATGATTGGTTCCGCCGCAGGGCTAGGGTTTTCAGATTTTGTTATTAATGTTGCGCCGTTGAGTACTGTCGTTTTTGTACTAACAATGATACCTATCTGTCTTATCTGGAGAAAAGACCTTGTCACAACTGAAGAGCGGCAAGAACGCATTATGAAAATGGATGCTAACGCTGCGATTAAAGATAAAGAGCTGCTCATTAAAGCATTGGGGGTTCTTTCTCTTGTACTTCTTGGCTTTACTTTGGGGCATAGCCATGGAATGGAACCTGCAACAGTTGCTATGTTTGGTGCTGCATTATTGCTGTTATTAGATAACATTCACTATAATAGTGAAATTCAACATGAGCGTGTGCACCGCGCTATTGCAGAAGCTGAGTGGGTAACACTGATGTTCTTTTTAGGGTTGTTTATTCTAGTTTTTGGACTTGAGCGTGTAGGCGTTATTGCGTGGATGGCAGATCACCTGATGGCCGCAACAGGTGGTGATTTTGTAACGGCAAACTTACTTGTTTTGTGGGGAAGCGCAATTTTATCTGCTTTGGTTGATAACATTCCTTTTGTCGCAACAATGATTCCACTACTAGAAAATATGGAACATTCTTTTGGTGATGTAGACTTCAATACGATGTGGTGGAGTCTTTCTATTGGCGCTTGTTTAGGTGGTAACGGCTCTTTAGTAGGGGCAAGTGCGAACCTTGTTGTAGCAGGTTTTGCTGAGAAAGCAGGGCACCGTATTTCCTTCTTGAAATTCATGCTATGGGGTATGCCGTTAATGTTATGGAGTATTTTAATTGCGACAGGGTATATTCTTCTGCGTTATCTATAAAGGTGCCTGTGTGCAACGGTGTTCTCTTGTAAATAGGTTTTAATGTGCTGGAAACGCTGTTCAACCTTGAAAAGCATTATAATGCAGAGTAAACCTAAAATAAGATATAGATTATAAGAGGTTTTAGTATGCCGTATTCACTGATTCGTGCTGATGAAATTGTAAGGGCAGGTTTGCCGCGTCCGCTTGTATATTTAGGCGGGAATTGTCGTGGTCGTGATTGGCGGCTGGATTTTTATCACCGTTTTGAGCAGTCTGACGTTACGTTTATTAACCCAAGGCGCGACCAGTTTGTTGACCCTGAGTTAGACCCCTCTAGCCATGCGCACCAAGTGGATTGGGAGCGTCAAGCTTTGGATAAGTGTGATTTAGCTGTTTTTTGGTTAGGAGGCGGCCTTGCGAACCAAGCGGCTCGTGTTGAAATTGGGTACTCTTTAGGCTTGGATAAACCAACATTAATTGGGGCAGAAGATGGCTTTTTGGGCTTAGAACATTTATCCGCTTTTTCTGGTCTAGTTCTGTCCAAGACGATGGACGGGCTTATGAACCGATTTGCGAGTGTATTAGCAAGTTTTAATCAATAGTTTCTTTCTCGTTTAAACTAGGGGCAGTGCCGTGCCATGTACGATAGCCCTGGCAGAATACCACCAAGCGGGAAGAATATTTGCCGTAGTTCATGTGTGCTTGCAGGTTGGTAGGTGACAATCAGGTAGGCATTATCTCTCGCCCAATTTGCTGCATCGTAAGGTGTGTAAGGCATTTCAAAAGTATAGTGACGCCCACGGCCTACAGGGGTAACAACGGTTTCTAATGTATTGAAATTTAAGTAAGGCGTACTTGTGATTGAAGTATGTGTTTGTAATTCAAACCTCAAAATTTTGTCGTCAATATTATCAGCAGTGACAAGGCTCATGTCATTTTGCCGATACCAAAGCTTACAGTTCTCAACGCCCCAGCCGCTAAACACGGGGGCTGTGGATGGTCTGTGGTTGCGTTTAATTGGCTCCTGATGTATGAAAGCGCAGCCAGAGAGGGCTACTAAAAACAAACATAATACAAATATTTTGTGCATAACTCTTGAAAATGACTCTTATTTAAGCAATATTTAAACTATGGTAATATCGTTCTTCACAGGAAACAAACCTAAAAAAAAGAAAGTTGTTAAAAAACAACCTTCTGCTCCTGCAAATAAGCAGGCGCCTTCTAATGGCCACTCGCAAGTGTGGGCTAAGCTTGAAGTAACGGAAGACCGTATTCGCCAGCTTGTTCGCGTGCGTATTCAATACCTTGATAAAGCTGAGACAAAGCCTGTAGACCCCGAGTTTCCCGACCTTTCAGGATTGCTTCAAACCCTTTGTGGAAGCGTAGAGGCGCGAGCGGCATTGAATATTATTTGGGGCGAAGAAGTACGGCAGTTTTACGACCGTGCGGTTAAACAAGCCGAGCAAAATAGCTTTCGTTAATAGGCTGTGCGCGTTTTACACGTTGTTTTTACAAAGGATTTTGGTGGAAGCGAACGCTATGCGGCAGGGCTTGCAACAGCGCAGGCGGAAGCAGGGTATGATGTTCGGGTACTGATTCGTCCACAAGGTAAAGTGAGTCCTAATATTTGGGATATTATCGGGCAGGGGGTTGAGGTTGCCGAGGTTTCTAAATTTTTTCAAAAATGGCATATAAAACAGCATATTAAGTATTTTGAGCCGGACATTATCCATACTCATTTAGGTAAAGCAGCCCGCTTAATGGGGGAAATGCGGCCAAAATGTCCAACGGTAGCAACGCTGCACATTGACTATAAAGCCAAAAATTATGAAAAGCTTGATGGGTTGATTGCGATTAACCCAAAACAAAAAAAACAAGCAAAAAAAGAGCAATATCAGGGTGAAATAGCAGAAATTCAGGGTTATTTAGGTACATTTGAGGGTGAAAAAAAGGCAAAAAAAGAGCAAAAAAGAACAATTTTAGGCATAAATAGCGATATTTTTATATTCGGGACGCTGAGCCGCTTGCACAAGGGAAAAGGTATCGCTGATATAATTGCTGCATTTAAGCAACTTAAAAGTGCGAAAATGCAACTGCTTGTTGTGGGGAGTGGAGACGAAGAAGAGAACTTGAAGCAGTTGGCAAAAGGAGACGAGCGCATTCGCTTTATCCCCGCGGTTGAAAACCCGTTCCCGTGGTATCAGATGATGGATTGTTTTGTGTCTGCCTCGCACGCTGAAGCTTTTGGTTTGACTTTGCTAGAAGCGATGCAGGCAGGTTGCCCGATTATTGCGACAGAAACAGTAGGCGCAGAGCTTGCGTTGAAAGACCAGCCCGTCCAGATGGTGCCGATTCAAAATGTGGAAAAACTCAAACAGGCAATGGAAGGAGCTTTTGCAGAAGGGATGCACAGGCAAAAGTACGACCTCACAGCCTTTTCTAAAGAGGCGTGCTTGCGGAAGATTGAAGATTTTTATAAAAAGTTATGTTGTTCTGAATGATTGATGTAAGTCAGATAAAGGGGCGTAAATACGCCCCTTTATCTGTTAATGAACTACTATGGAGTGATAAGAATATAAGTAAGAGTTTCATCGCTTCCAACAGAGACAATTTCGAAAGTGCTTGTATCTGGATCACATAATCTATCTATAATACAAAGATATTGGCCTTCATACTTATGTAAAAGGCTTTTTGTATGTACTATGTGGGTGAGTTCCTCAAGAAGTATTTTTTGAAGGGTTGGTAACCGCTTTCGTCCCGATATTCTCTTTATAACAGTTATATCTTGTGTCTGTATCTGTATAGGGAGGAAATTTTCTAGCTTTTTTACGGCACAGACAGCTAAGTTACGGGAAGGGTGGTGTTTAAATGTCTTGAGCATAGTTATTTACCTTTTTGGGTAATGAGAAAAAAGGGTTGTGTAGTTGATGGTGTTTTCATACAATAAGTTTGGTTGATTGAATACAAAAAATTGCAATGCTTTATTTGTGGTAATAGTAAATAAACTGTTGCTTCGGTAGAGGATGATTGGTTTAATGGTGGCCATGGAAATGTTAGACACACTATTTTCAGTATTTGCCGCAACATACGCTGTTGTTGCATTGGCAGCCGCACAAGCGGCGGCAGCGCCTTGCGCGCAATAATTTTCTTTTACTTTCCCTGTCGTTCACGTAAAACAAGTAGCTAAATAGCCAAAGCTTAAAAAATGGCTAACAAATGAGATAATTTTGAGAAGGAGACTGTAGTCCCATGATGTCCGGAGCTGATATTCGTCGTTCATATTTAAACTTTTTTGAAGAGCGTAACCACGTAGTTGTGCCGAGTAGCAGTTTGGTGCCTAATAACGACCCAACGCTGATGTTCACCAACAGTGGTATGGCGCAGTTTAAGAACAATTTTACGGGTGTGGATAAATCCCTTTCTCGTGCGGCATCTTCCCAAAAATGCGTGCGGGCAGGGGGAAAACATAACGATTTAGATAATGTTGGCCGTACGGCGCGTCACCACACATTTTTTGAAATGCTGGGGAATTTCAGCTTTGGCGATTACTTTAAGGAAGAGGCCATTACGTGGGGGTGGCAATGGGTCACGGAAGATTTGAACATCGACCCTAGCCGTTTGTGCGTGACGATTTACCATGATGATGATGAGGCTTTTAACATCTGGCACAAAAAGGTTGGGTTGGCTGAGAAAGATATTATTCGCATCGCAACGTCTGATAACTTTTGGACAATGGGCGATACAGGCCCATGCGGCCCTTGCAGCGAGATTTTTTACGACCACGGCCCAGAGGTTTGGGGCGACCGCCCTGGAACACCAGAAGAAGACGGTGACCGTTTTATGGAGATTTGGAACTTGGTATTTACCCAGTTTGACCTTCAACAAAACGGCGACAAGGTGCCGTTACCAAATAAAAACATTGATACAGGGGCAGGGTTAGAGCGCGTAATGGCTGTGGCTCAAGGTGTGCATTCCAACTACGATACGGATATTTTCCAAATTTTAATTGGTGCAGCAGCACAGCAAGCAGGGGTAACTTACCGTGAGCATGATGAAACGGATGTGGCTCTGCGCGTAATTGCCGACCACTTGCGTTGCATGAGTTTTTTGATTGTAGATGGGGTGATGCCCGGTAACGAAGGGCGTGGGTATGTGCTGCGTCGTATTATGCGCCGTGCCATGCGGTACGTACATATGTTAGGGATTGAAAAACCTTTTATCTACAATTTGATGCCAACACTTGTTCAGGTAATGGGTGAGGCATACCCAGAACTTACCCGTGGCGCCAGTATGGCGGCAGATGTGATTAAACTGGAAGAAGAACGCTTTGGCCGTACGTTGAAGCAAGGAATGAAGTTGTTAGGCGAAGAAAGCAGTGATTTGAAGGAAGGGGATTCTCTTTCTGGTGATATCGCGTTTAAGCTTTACGATACGTTTGGTTTTCCGTTGGATTTAACGCAGGACGCGTTGCGTAACCGTGGCGTGAATGTTGATATTTCTGGCTTCCAACATAATATGGCCGAGCAAAAAGCGCGCGCGCGCGCAGCACACAAAGGAAGTGGTGATGCTGCTTTGGAAGAAGTGTGGTTTGATGTTCAGGAAGAGCACGGCACAACCGAATTTTTAGGGTACAGCTTGTTAGAAACCGAAGCTGAAGCTTTGGCTGTGGTTCAAAAAGGGAGCACGGTTAAATGCGTTGGTAATGGCGAAAAAGCTATTGTGGTTGTGAACCAAACGCCATTTTACGGGGAGTCCGGTGGTCAGGTTGGTGATACAGGAACAATAAGCTGGCAGGATGGTCAGGCCAAAGTAACCAATACAACAAAAGTGCTGGATGGCGTTTTTCTTCACCATATTGAAGTGACTAAAGGAATTTTGAACGTTGGGGAGAATTTGACACTTAAAGTGGATGTTGAACGGCGCGCGCAAATTACACGGAACCACAGCGCAACCCACCTATTGCACGCTGCCTTGCAAAACATTTTGGGAGACCATGTGTTCCAAAAAGGAAGTTTGCAGGATGCTGATAAAACGCGGTTCGATATTTCTCACCCGAAAGCCATTACCGCTGAACAGCAGGCTGAGATTGAAGCTTATGTGAACAAAGCTATTTGGCAGAATTTGCCTGTTGAAACCCGCGTAATGGGTAAGGAAGAAGCTTTGGAACTGGGCGCTATGGCTCTGTTTGGTGAAAAATATGGTGATGAAGTGCGTGTTGTTACCATGGGGGAGGACAAAACCATGGTTTCAGTTGAATTGTGTGGTGGAACCCATGTGAGCAATACGGGTGAAATTGGGCTGTTTAAGATTGCGTCGGAATCCGCCTTGGCGGCAGGTGTGCGTCGGGTTGAGGCGACAACATACTTACCGGCATGGCAGGCGTTTAGAAGCAGCGAAGAAATGCTGAAGGAAACAGCCAGTGTGTTAAACATGAAGCCGACAGAGGTGCCGACTCGTGTTTTGGAATTGCAGAAGGAGATTAAAAAGCTCAAGCAGGAACTCAAACAGGCCAAGCGCAGCAGTGGTGGTGCCAGTGTAGGCGATTTAGCCAGCAAAGCCGAGCAAGTAGGGAGTGTTACCTTTGTTGCGGCAGAGGTAGCGGATGTAGACGTGAATGAACTGCGCGAGTTGGTGGATGGCCTTAAAAACAAACTTGGCAGCGGTGTAATTGTGCTGGCAACCAAACAAGGGCCTAAAACCATGCTTGTTGCAGGTGTCACGCAAGATTTAACAACAACCTACAAAGCAGGTGACTTGGTAAATACCGCTGCGGCGCCGTTAGGCGGTAAAGGCGGCGGGCGCCCTGATTTTGCCCAAGCAGGTGCTGGCTCGGGAGATATCGGCCTTGCTTTTGGCGCTGTGAAACAGCAATTGGGAGTTTAGTTGATGGCTGATTGGGATATTGTGAATGGTGGTTTGCATAAAGAGTGGGCGTATGAAACCTTTGCTGAGGCTTGGGCAGCAGCGGAAAAAATTGCCAAGCTTGCTGAAATGCATAACCACCACCCTGATATTACCGTTGGGTGGGGTAAGCTTGTTTTAGGTGGTTTGTGCACGCACGATGCAGGGAATGTCATCACCGAAAAAGACCATGCTTTTGCCGAAGCAGTGGATAAATTAGGGCTGTAGTCTCTAATAGCCTTTTCAAATCAAGTTGTATTTGGTATACGTTTTTTTATAACTAAACCTGCTCCCTTTTTTTAAGGGGGGCTATTTCTTTTAAAAAGGTAAAATTTCATGAGTTTAGAAGTAATAAAC
>JAPPOO010000047.1 GCA_028817875.1 Alphaproteobacteria bacterium
GGTGTTTTAACGGTTCCCAACATCCCAAATGCGAGAAGCATTTGGTTGTTGTGGGGGCTGGGGCTATGCCCCAGTAGCCATTTGCTGGCTTCGCCAGTGAACTGGCTTATAAAATGGGGCGACTGAGGGGAATTGAACCCCCGACACACGGAACCACAACCCGATGCTCTACCACTGAGCTACAGTCGCCACACAAGTCCAGTAGAAGTCCATATAGCGCAAAACCCAGACCCTACGCAAGCCCCTGATGATAAAAAAAGAAATCTTTCACGAAAATCTATTGACCTAACCCAATTTTTCCGTGTATAAACCGCTTCATCTCTGGGTAACCTTTTGTGGGGATGTAGCTCAGCTGGTTTAGAGTGCCTGCCTGTCACGCAGGAGGTCGCGGGTTCGAGCCCCGTCATTCCCGCCAGAGATTTAAAGGCTGCTTACAAGCAGCCTTTTTTACATATAAATCATATAATTAAGTGCCGGAAAAACATGAAAAACAACGTGTTAAAACAATCTATTTTTATCAAACAGCTAGAGCTGAATGTGTTTGTAGGGTTGTATGAACATGAGAAAAAAAGCCCGCAGCGACTACTCATTGATGCAGAAGTTTGGTTGGCTCCGCAAAAGCCCGAATCTGATGGGTTTTCTGACATTGTGTGCTATGGAAAACTAAAGCGAGAAATAGAATTGTATTTTAATAAACACGTCGGAACTTTAGAAAAAATAGCTTACGATTTATGTGACATATGCCTAACGCACCCGAGTACCACAAAAGTCTCTCTTACATTGACAAAGCCCGATATTATCAACGATGTAGAAGGTGTTGGTGTGACCTTGGTTCAGGAAAAAAACTGAGAAATTAAGAGATTCCGTGTGGTGATTCTTGCCACATTTGCTGAACCTCGTTACACTGCGCCTAAGTTCGTATATTCTAAAGGAATAAGATAAAAATGATTGAGTATTTGCCGATTCTATTTTTCTTAGGCGTTGCTTTAGGGGTATCCGTGGTGATGCTGGTTTTGCCGCACATTATGAACCCTGTGCGTAAAGGTGGGCAGAAGCTATCTCCCTATGAGTGCGGGTTTGAAGAGTTTGATACGGCGCGCCGTAAGTTTGACGTACGCTTCTATTTAGTCGCTATTTTATTCGTTATTTTTGACTTGGAAGTCGCATTTTTATTCCCGTGGGCACTTGCTTTTGAAACCATTGGCTGGTTTGGCTTTTTCAGCATGATGGTCTTCCTAACCGTGCTAACCGTGGGCTTTATTTATGAATGGAAACAAGGCGCTTTAGAGTGGGAGTAGATTTATGAAATCCAAGATAGTTAAAAGCTCAGAACTTGAATGGTACGATATTGGAGAAGTCCATAAGGGGGCGAACTACATTGATGATGAGTCTTTGCCCGAGCTAAGTATTGTACAAATCAACCGTCTGCAAGAAAAAGAGTCAGGACTGGCTGAAAAGAATATGTTCTACTATGTGCTTGAAGGGACTGGTGAGTTTGAACTAAATGGAACAAAACAGATATTAACCGTAGGAGATATGTTAGTAGTTGCTAGAGGAGACTCTTACAATACCCCTGCAAATGTTAAGCTATTAGTTGCTTGTACACCTAGGTTTGGGAATTAGTACCTGTGGAAAACATCCAAATTCGTCAGGCTGAAAAAACAAAGCTATACGAAGACTGTGGCTACCAAAAATCAGGGCAAAGCTACCATGGCGGTTGGTATATGTTGAAAGTGTTGGAGAGCAAATAATGAACGAAATTGTTCAACAAGGTGAGGCTCAGCTTCAAGAAGGTTTGAGGGATAACGGATACCTAATGACAACAGTAGAGGATGTTGTTAATTGGGCGCGTGCAGGAAGCATTTGGCCGATGACCTTTGGATTAGCTTGCTGCGCTGTAGAGATGATGCACGCTGGTGCTAGTCGGTACGATTTAGACCGTTTTGGAGCGTTATTTCGCCCGTCACCACGTCAGAGTGACCTTATGATTGTTGCAGGAACACTTACCAATAAAATGGCTCCTGCTTTGCGTAAAGTATATGAGCAAATGCCAGAACCCCGTTATGTGATTTCTATGGGCTCCTGCGCGAATGGAGGCGGGTACTATCACCATTCTTATAGCGTAGTACGTGGGTGTGACCGTATTATTCCCGTAGATGTATATGTGCCGGGCTGTCCACCAACAGCAGAGGCTTTGATATATGGCTTGATTCAGCTACAGAAGAAAATTAAGCGAACACCAATTTTTGAAAAACAAGATACAAAAGCGCAGTACGCTTACGCTACGGGTGAAGAAAAGCCCTACAGCAAAGATGAAATGCACGTTGGATAAAGGATAAAACTTACATGAGTTACACAAGCCAGCACTTACAAAAGCATATCCAGCCAGATGTATTGGAGGAAGTAGTCCAACACATTAAAACCAGCAAATCTGACTGTATTCTTCAAGCTGAGGTTATTGACAGTGAAATGGTTGTAGTAGCGCGACGTGCTGACATTGTAGAAATGCTGTATTTTTTACGGGACGATGCGCAGTGCCAATTTAAAATATTGGTAGATATTTGCGGTGTTGACTGGTTAGGGCGAGAAGGGCGCGAACAAGAGCGTTTTGATGTTGTGTATCACTTACTTTCCGTCGCTAAAAATTTACGCTTGCGGGTGAAAGTTCATGTTGCCGAGGAAGAAAGTGTACCAACAGCAACAGACGTGTTCTCAAGCGCAAATTGGTATGAACGGGAATGTTATGATTTACTTGGTATTCCATTTGAAGGTCACCCTGATTTACGGCGCATTTTAACAGATTATGATTTTGATGGGCATCCACTGCGTAAGGACTTTCCATTAACTGGTAAGGTTGAGGCTTACTACGATGAAAAAGAAGAGCGCGTTGCTTATAAACCGTTAGATATGCCTCAGGAATTCAGGGAATTTGATAAAACCTCCAATTGGCAAGGTGTATCAGGAAATATGGTGCTTGCTGAAGAAGATAATGTGTTTGACGAGGATGAATTTAAAAATACATAAAGCGCCACTTGTTTTTATTTCCTCGCCAATGAGTCACCCTGATGAAGAGATTCGTTTAAGTCGTGTAGAAGAGGCAGTTAAATTTGGCGCTTGGGTTATGGATAGTGAGCAAAAAAGTGTTTATGTAGCTGCATTTAACAATGTGGAGTTGGATAGATACCGTAAACAGCCAACCACGTACGAGTGGTGGTATGTGAATATGGAGAGTTTTTTGTCTCCTGCTGAAAGCTGCTATGTATTATGCCTTGATGGATGGAAAGAAAGTAAAGGTGTAGCGGAAGAAATAGCAGTTGCTAAAAAGCTGGGTAAAGAAATTATTTATTATAAAAAATTGAAAGAAGGAGAGTATATTCGTGCCGACATTTAAGACAGAGATGTTGATTCGTGACAAAAGTCTAAAATTTTTACAGTCTGAAGGGATAGAAGTTGACCATGCCCAAGTATCTGATGTGGATATGCCGCAGGTTTTACGTACAAGGTTACTAGAAACAGCAACGGATGCGGCATTGCAGGAGCGTCCCTTAGAGCTGTTGCAAGAAATGGCTGATATTTATGAAGTAATGGTTGTACTGGCAGTCCAGAACGGCTTGAGCGAAGAAAAGCTTCAGGAAAAAATTAAAGAAAGACGGGAAGAGTTAGGCTCTTTTTCGGAAGGCTTGTTTAGCTATAGCGTAACAGTGCCAGAAGGTCATAATGCTGAGCCATATTACCGCGAACATCCTGAAAAATTCCCAGAGGTAAAGTAGTTAGATGGATACGAACCTATTTCTAACAACAGCGTATAGTCTTGCAGGGGGGATGATGTTAGCAGGGTTTGTGCCACAAATATGGAGTTTGGTTATTGCAACAGGACGTTCTAAAGCGATTTCTATTTCCACATATTTTATTTGGGCAATCTCTACGTTTATTTCAGCATTTTATGCATTAATGGTTGCGCAAGATGTTCTTATTGCTGTGATTGGTTTCGGTGCAGCGTTTGGAAATACAGCTATCATTATACTTACAGTGTATAACCGTTTTTGGCGATTTCAGGGAAAGGAAATTTCTTGTGGTTAAACAGTTAACAAATGTTTTTAATTATATTTGTTGGCTAGCAACAAAACACGGTATAGAACTAGATAACGCGTTTCAAAAAAAATTAGATATAAATAAAAATCGCGAGTGGTAAAATATGACGCAAACTCATAATGTAACAGTCACTGGTGCGCCAGAACAGCCGTTCACCCTTAATTTTGGTCCGCAGCATCCGGCTGCACATGGTGTATTACGGCTAGTATTAGAGATGGATGGGGAGGTCATCACGCGGGCTGATCCTCATATTGGTCTGCTTCACCGAGGAACCGAAAAACTTATTGAAAATAAGACATATATTCAAGCTCTGCCATATTTTGACCGCTTGGATTATGTCAGCATGATGTGCCAAGAACACGTATGGTGTTTAGCTGTTGAAAAGCTTTTGGGTGTGGATATCCCTAAACGGGCTCAATACATACGTGTTCTGATGTCAGAGGTGACGCGTATTGCAAACCATTTATTATGGATTGGCTGCCATGCGCTTGATGTAGGGGCAATGTCTGTTTTTCTATACGCTTTTAAAGAGCGCGAGTTTACGTTCGATTTTTACGAAGAAGTATCCGGCGCGCGCATGCATGCTAACTATTTTCGCCCCGGTGGTGTAGGGCGAGATTTGCCTGAAGGCTTTACAGAAAAAGTAACAGACTGGTTACCGCAGTTAGAAAAAACAATCGATATGATTGAAAATCTACTATCCGAAAATAGAATTTGGAAACAACGGCTGGTTGGTATTGGTGTCGTAACGCCTGAGCAAGCTCAAAATTGGGGATTTACAGGGCCAATGTTGCGCGGTAGTGGCGTGCCGTGGGATTTACGGAAGTCTCAACCTTATGAATGTTATGATGAGCTAGACTTTGAAATTCCTGTCGGTAAAAATGGCGATAGTTACGACCGTTATTTGATTAGAATGGAGGAAATGAGCCAATCTGTTCGTCTTTGTCGACAGTGTATTAGTATGTTGGAAGGTGGGTTAAAAGACCAGCCTTGGAAAATTCAAAACTTCAAAATTTCGCCTCCACGCCGAGAGCAGATGAAAGCAGACATGGAAAGCCTTATTCACCACTTTAAATATTTTACGGAAGGTTTTCACGTACCTGAAGGGGAGACCTACCAAGCTATTGAAGCACCGAAAGGGGAGATGGGCGTATACCTTATATCTACAGGTGGGCCTAAGCCTTACCGCTGTAAAATTCGAGCAGCAGGGTACGCTCATTTGCAAGGATTAGACTTCATGGCTAAGGGACATATGTTGGCGGACGTAACGACAATTATTGGTACGCAAGACATCGTATTTGGGGATATTGATAGGTAGTTTATGAAAAAATATACGCTTTTATTTGTTTTGCTGGCAGGCTTAGTTCAGGCGCAAACGGTTCCGAGTTCTGACGCTGGGTACGAAATTGGTGGTCAAGTAGGTGATTACTCTTACCGCGAAAACCCTAATTTGATGGAGTTGCATGCAGATGGCTTGTTAGCAGTGCACGGAGCCATAACGGTAGATGATATTTTAGGTTTAGGACCAGCCCGTTTAGAAGGGCGTTTTGTCCACGCAAGAACGGATTATTCTTCACCTAGCAGTGGTACATCAGAGAACTCTCGTAATATGTACGGAGAGATACGAGCTTTGAGATTAAACCCTATGCAAGTGGCTTATGGTGAGATTATTCCTTACTACGGTTTAGGTATACGGCGGTTGTATAATGACTTAAAAGACACTGCTACAGCGTTCGGATATGAACGAATTTCAACATACATTTATGCTCCCTTGGGTGTTGCTTACCACAGTCCACAAACAAATTATGGCGGAATGGCTTTATCAGGTGAGTTCGCGCCGTTACTCTATGGGCGTCAGTATTCTGGCATTAATGACGGTATTGAGAATAACCAAACAGAGGGGTATCACCTACGCTTAACCGCTTTGTGGGAAAATAAACAATTTCAAGCTGGCCCATACTACCAATTTTGGAGAGTAGGGGATTCTGACGTAGATTGTTCAGGTAGTTTTTGTGGTGTAGAGCCTAAAAATTTTACTCGAGAGTTTGGATTTAGTGTGAGTTATAAGTTTTAGGAAAGTGAATTGAAAATGATTGAGCGTAACGGCACGGATGTTCCAATTTTAAGCGAATCAACAGTACATAACGGTGTGGCTTATCTTTCTGGTTGGGTTTCTTGGGACAATCAAGGAGGTTCAATAACAGCACAGTCTGAAGAAATTTTCGCTAAAATTGATCAAATGTTAGCAGAAGCGGGGAGTGATAAAGAACATCTTCTTTTTGCAAATATTTGGTTAACATCTGTAGACTATATTCAAGAATTTAATAACGCATGGCTCAAGTGGTTAGAAAACTCACCTAAACCTGCACGTGCATGTGTTGAGGCTAAGCTTTTACGTCCAGGGTGGGATGTTGAGGTGGCAGTTACAGCTGCGGTGAAAGAGGAGAAGGGAAAATGAATTACTACTCAGCTATTCTAGTGTGGTGGGCTTTGACGTGGCGCTACATGGTGATTGGTTTTATTGCTGGAGCAGTTGCGGGAACAGCAGCTGGTATCGTTGCAGGAGTATTGGAAAGCTTGGGATACGAAGTATCTGCTAAACAAGCAATTTTTCAGCTTGCAGGTGCTTTAGCAGGGGCCTGTTGTGCTATTGTAGTAACCAAGAGTTTATTCAGCGGAAAACCTTTTGGGCTATTGCGTAGAAAACTTATTTTTACAGTGACATTTGTCGATTCTGAAAGTGAAGAGTACCTGAAAAGCCAAGGAATAGGCAAATGACAACGGTTGCGATAACTCCCATGAATGAACAACAGCACACAGGGCAGACGCCTAAAACGTTGGGGTTAAATTTAGTATGGGATAAGGCTGAAAAAGCTAAAGTTAAGAGTGTATTGGCAAAATACCCTAAAGGGCGGGAGCGCAGCGCGACAATCCCGTTACTTAAGCTGGCACAAGATAAATGCGGTGGTTGGTTGCCGGTAGATGCCATGCAACTGGTAGCAGATACAGTGAACGAACCGTACATCCGAGTATATGAGGTAGCGACGTTTTACACAATGTTCAACCTAAAACCCGTTGGTAAATTTCATGTTCAGGTATGTACCAACTGCGCTTGCCTTATCCGTGGAAGTGATGGCGTAACAAAAGCAGTGAAAGACATTGCTGGTGTGGATTCAAGCGGTGCAACAAGCAAAGACGGAACGTTTACTTTTACAGAGGTAGAATGCCTCGGTGCTTGCGTAGCAGCTCCTATGATGCAGATTGGAACCCATTACTTTACGCACTTGACCGAAGAAAAAACGAAAGACATTTTGAACCACTTAAAAGAGGGAGGGGACCCTCTTAAATATGCAGATACGCCAAACGCTGCAAGCGACCCACTCCACAATGGTGATTATGAGGAGCATGTTTGATGCCTAAGCAAACAGTACCTATTTTAAAACAAGAAGAAAAAGTTTTCCAAAATCTGGAAGGTCAGGACGACTGGAGCCTTGCAGGGTATAAAAAGCGTGGTGGTTACAAGGGGCTTAAAAAACTTCTCACAACTGATCGAATAAAGCATATTGAGAAAATGAAAGAGTCCGCATTGCGTGGGCGAGGCGGAGCAGGCTTCCCGACAGGTATGAAGTGGAGCTTTATGCCAGACCCCGCCAAAACAGGTAAACCTAGTTATTTGGTGTGTAATGCAGACGAAGGTGAGCCTGGCACTTGTAAAGACCGTGACATTTTGCGTTATGACCCTCATACGCTTGTAGAAGGAATGATTATTGGCTGTTATACACTAGCGGCTAAAACAGGGTACATTTATGTGCGGGGTGAATACTATGATGAATCGTCCCGTTTACAACAAGCCATTAACGAAGCTTATGAAGCAGGATTTTTAGGTAAAAACATTCAAGGAACAGGCGTTGACGTAGATATTCACGTACATTTGGGAGCAGGAGCTTATA
Source organism: Alphaproteobacteria bacterium (assembly GCA_028817875.1). Lineage (GTDB taxonomy): Bacteria > Pseudomonadota > Alphaproteobacteria > UBA2136 > JAPPOO01 > JAPPOO01. The sequence goes on from JAPPOO010000047.1 coordinate 8,043, forward strand.
TTTGTGGTGAAGAGACAGCGTTATTAGAAAGTTTGGAAGGTAAAAAAGGGCAGCCACGCTTAAAACCACCTTTTCCTGCTGGCTATGGTTTATATGGTTGCCCTACAACAATTAACAACGTAGAGACAATTGCTCAAGTTCCGCCAATTCTGAAAAATAAACTTGAGTGGTGGACACAGCATGGCCGCCCAAATAACCATGGTACAAAAATTTTCAGTATCAGCGGTAGCGTTAACCGCCCGATTAATGTTGAAGCACCGATGTCAATTCCGTTAAAAGAGCTAATTGAAACGTATGCAGAGGGCGTTATTGGCGGGTGGAAAAATTTGCAGGCAGTTATTCCGGGTGGTTCATCCACGCCGATGCTTAATAAAGGCGAAGCAGGCAAGGTTTTGATGGACTTTGACGGTTTACGTGAGTACGGGACAGGCTTAGGGACGGCTGCTGTAATTGTCATGAACCAGGATGTAGATGTTCTGCGGGTGATGACCCGTATATCCGCATTTTATAAGCATGAAAGCTGCGGCCAATGCACACCTTGCCGAGAAGGCGTTGGCTGGGTTTACACGTTGATGAAACGTCTTTCCAATGGGGAAGGGACAGTAGAAGAGTTAGAGCAGCTTCAAAAGCTTACTAAAAAAATTGAAGGCCACACCATTTGTGCTTTTGCTGATGGTGCCATGTGGCCTGTGCAAGGTACACTACGTTGTTTTAAAGACGAATTTGAACGCCGGATTGAAGCGAAAGAAGAGGTTGCTTGATGACAAACCTAACTCTCACAATTATTAGCAAGCAAGGTGAAGTAGAAGTTATTGTGCCTCAAGGGGCAACAGTGATGGACGCTATTAAGGCAGCAGAACAGCAAGTTCCACATTTTTGCTATCATAAGCGCCTATCTATTGCAGGTAATTGCCGCATGTGTTTAGTGGAGGTAGAAGGGGCACCTAAACCCGTCGCGAGTTGTCACTGGCCTGCTAATGATGGAATGCGTGTTAATTTAGATTCAGAGACGACGATTAATGCCCGTAAAGGGACAATGGAGCTGCTATTAGCCAACCACCCGTTGGATTGCCCGATTTGTGACCAAGGTGGTGAGTGTGAATTACAAGACCAAGCAGTAGCGTTTGGGTCGGACCGCTCTCAATTTCAAGAAATGAAACGCGCTGTAGACGATAAAGAAATCGGTGCAAAAATTAAAACAGTGATGACGCGGTGTATTCATTGTATGCGTTGCGTACGTTTTGCAACGGAAATTGCGGGTGTTGAGGAATTTGGTGCCACAGGCCGTGGTGTTGATACACAGGTAGGGACATACGTTGAAGAAGCCCTACAAAGTGAGCTTGCCGGAAACATGATTGATTTATGTCCTGTAGGCGCTTTAACCAATAAGCCGTATGCTTTCACAGCCCGCCCTTGGGAGCTTCAACATACGGATAGTATTGATGTTATGGATGGTGTAGGGACACATATTCGGGTTGACCATCGTGCTGGAAAAGTAATGCGTATTGTACCGCGTGAATGTGATGCGATTAATGAAGAATGGATGAGTGATACCGCACGTTTCAGTTGGGATGCTCTCAGTACAAACCGCCTCACAACGCCAATGGTTAGGAAAAACGGTAAGCTAACAGCGTGCGGTTGGCCAGAGGCTTTTAAAAAGATTGAACAAAGCCTTAAAAAGGTTGGTCGGGATAAAATTGCAGGGCTGGCAGGTGATTTGCACTGTGCTGAAGATTACTACGCTTTCAATGCTTTTATGAAAGAAACATTAAAAACGGATAACGTAGATGCACGGGGTGATGGAGCTTGTGTGGATAGTACAAACCACGCCGCTTACATTATGCATACGCCGTTGGCGGACATAGAAAAAGCAGATGCTGTTTTGCTCATTGGTACGAACCCACGGCATGAAGCGCCATTATTAAACGTGCGTTTACGGTGCTTAGTGCAATCAGGTATACCAATTGCGATGGTTGGAGAAGAAGTAGATTTAACCTACAAATACAAACTATTAGGTGATAATCCTCAAGTATTAGAGGATATTGCGAATAGTAAAAACTCATTCGGTAAAATTCTTCAAAAAGCAGAAAAACCTTTAATTATATTGGGAAGCAATGTGTTAACTCGGCCAGATGCAAAAGCAGTGTTGTTTAGTGCAGCTTCTCTTGCGGAAGGCATAGGAGCCGTAACTGAAAATTGGCGAGGATTTAACGTATTGCAACGGATGGCAGGGCGTGTCGCTGCGTTAGATATGGCTGTGCACCCTGTGGCTGGTGGATTAGAAACAAAAGGCATTTTAAAGGCTCTTAGCGAAAACAAATTGGATGTTTTGTTTCAATATGGAGATATTGAAGTGCCTTGTGAAATGTTACAGAGTACGGCTACAAAAATATATATAGGGATACATCTAACCGAGCAGGCTCAAACTGCAGATGTTATGTTGCCAGCTGCTGCATATACAGAGAAAAATGGTTTATGGACAAATATTGAAGGACGAGTACAGGAGGCTAAAGCGGCTGTACAACCGCCGTTGCAAGCAAAGGAAGACTGGAAGATATTTAGAGCATTATCAGCTGAATTAGGGAAGCCATTGCCATTTAATAACCAAGCACAATTAAGGCAGGCAATTGTTGATATTTGCGCTATCTACAACGAGCCTAACATGCTTGTACAGCCTGAATGGGAAAGGCCAGGCAAAGCTGGTAAAATGAAAGATACCCCATTTACGCTTCCTGTAACGGTAGAAAATTATTACCAGACAAATGAAATTTTACGCGCAAGTAATACGATGGTTGCATGTCAGGCTGAAATTTTGGAAAAGCGTAAGGTAGAGGAGGCTGCTTAATGGGTACTAGTTCTGAAACTGGATACACGTCTTTTGAACGGCTTGTGGAGGTATTATCGTGCTAGACTTAGTATTATCCTACCTTGACCTAATTACAGAAGAGAACATTTGGTATGTTATTACAACGCTATTTTTTGTGTTGTTAATTACGTTGCCTTTATTTGGTGCTGTAGCATACCTTACGCTAGCTGAACGTAAAGTAATTGGCTGGATGCAGCTACGGCACGGCCCCCTTTACACAGGGTGGTGGGGTATTGGTCAGCCCATTGCTGATGCCATTAAGCTAATGTTTAAAGAGCCAACCATTCCTGAAAAATCTAACCTTATAGTGTACATATTGGCGCCTGTTATGGTGTTAGTGCCAGCTGTTGTTGCTTGGGCGGTTATTCCTTTTGATGCTAATTGGGTGTTGGCAGATATTAACCTTGGTGTGGTTTACCTTATGGCTGTTTCCAGTTTAGGGGTTTACGGTATTCTTATGGCAGGGTGGGCAAGTAACTCAAAATATCCGTTTTTAGGCGCCGTACGGAGTGGTGCTCAAATGGTGAGCTACGAAGTTTCCATGGGGCTTTGTTTGCTATCAGTTATTTTACTAGCAGGTAGTATGAACCTAAGCGAAATTGTGTTGGCGCAGCAGGGAATGTGGAATGCTGTAACGCTATTCCCGATGTTTATCGTATTCCTTATTTCAATATTGGCAGAAACCAACCGTGCGCCTTTTGACCTACCTGAAGCTGAAGCTGAATTAGTAGCAGGGTATAACGTAGAATACGGCTCCATGCCTTTTGCAATGTTCTTTTTAGGTGAATACGCCAATATGATTTTAATGAGCGCTTTTGCAAGCATCATGTTTTTAGGTGGGTGGTTGCCTCCGTTAGATATTTGGCCGCTGAATTTAATCCCCGGAATTTTTTGGTTTTTTGGTAAAATCGCAGCAGTCCTATTTTTCTTCTTGTGGGCACGGGCAACACTGCCAAGGTTTCGGTACGACCAACTCATGCGTTTAGGATGGAAAGTTTTACTGCCATTTACACTTCTTTGGTTAGTAGGGCAGGCATTTATTATGAAACTTATGCAAGTGGGGTGGGTGTAATGCTTAAACACTTAAAGCAATTTTTACTTCTGGATATGATTTGCGGTTTCAGCATTACTTTTATGAATATGCTGCGCCCCAAATTTACAGTGATGTACCCATTTGAATCCACTGCCATCAGTCCACGTTTTAGGGGAGAACATGCCTTGCGTCGTTACCCAAATGGAGAAGAGCGTTGTATTGCCTGTAAACTGTGTGAAGCTGTTTGCCCCGCCCAAGCCATTACCATTGAGGCAGAACCAAGGCTAGACGGCTCCCGCCGTACAACACGGTATGATATTGATATGGTGAAATGCATTTACTGTGGCTTATGTGAAGAAGCATGTCCTGTAGACGCTATTGTTGAAGGGCCTAACATGGAATTTGCTGCTTATGACCGTAAAGATTTAATCTACAATAAATCACGGTTGTTAGAAAATGGTGACAAGTTAGAACCAACTCTGGCTGAGCGCTTGAAGAGGGATGGAGGGTATCGTTAGTGGATATTTTAGAACGTTGCCCACTAATTTATACGGCTCAGTCAAAATATTGGTTTTTTGCTAGAAACTTTGTGGCTGCGTATGTTCTAGAAAATGGTGGTGTGCCAATCAATCCATTTAAAGCATTTAGCTATTTTGTGGAAGACATGGCTGACCGCGATCTTGTACGTCGAGGAAATAATAATGTTATCTATCGCTCTGATGAAGTTTGGCAGTTTGGCTCTATCTCCAACGGTTGTTTGGCTGAACTCAATTTAGCGATGGAGAGAAATATTCCTATTAAATTGTTTAGTATTGGTAACCATATTGATAAAATTAAACCAATTGCTGTAAACGACCTTGAGTTTGAAGAAAACGCCTTGGAGATAGAGCCTGCTGCGTCAATTCAAAACCGTTTGGCTGAGTATTTGGAGAAGTAATGCTAGATACACTGATTCGCCTTTATAACGGTTACGCACGGCCACAGCAGATTATTGTGCTATGCTGTGTATATTACGCTGTTATGTTCGGGTTAAATTATCTTGCGCAGGGTGACCAATTTTCAGACTTAACCATTTTTATTATGGCGCTAGATTGGTCGGTTGGGGTTACACTTGCTTATGCAGGGTGGAATACCTTTAAACGGTATAAGGAAGACCCTTTACGTGCTATTGCTTTAATTATTGCCGTTTTTGGCAGTGCTGTTTTATTATTGGCAAAATATTAAAAAGTGAGAGAAAAATAATACATGCTGGCTGATTTACTATTCCTTCTTTTTTCGAGTGTATTATTAATAGCAGCTTTAGGAGTTATCACGGCTAAAAACCCTATGCACTGTGTTCTGTTTATGATTTTATCATTTTTCAATGCAGCAGGTTTGTTTATTCTGCTGGGTGCAGAATTTTTAGGTTTGTTGCTTGTGATGGTTTATGTAGGCGCAATTGCTGTGATGTTCCTATTTATTGTGATGACGATTGATATCGATTTTGCGGTATTGAAAGGCAAAAATACAAATATTGTACCAATGGGCATCCTTGTAAGTGCAGTTTTGCTACTAGAGCTCATTGCAGGAGCGTGGGGCGGTATGTTCCATACACCGCAACAACAAACAAAACCAGTTATGCAGGAAGAAAATGCCCAAATATTGGGAGAAGTGTTGTTTACAGATTATGTAGTACCATTCCAAGGCGCTGCTATTATCCTACTCATTGCCATGGTTGGAGCCATTGTACTCACACATCGCCGCCGCTCTGGAGTAAAACGGCAGGACATTACTAAACAAATTCAACGTAAAAAATCAGATTGTATGATTGTGACGGAACCACCTGCAAAATCAGGTGTCGCAGCAGCATATTTTGTAGGAAAAGGGGTAGAAAAGTAGGATGAAGCAACGTGTTATTGTAGGGTCGGCTATTCGTAGGAAAGATGAATACCTTTTTGTGCGGCAAGATAATAAGAAAAACAGCGCCTTTCCTGGTTGCCTATGTATTGTAGGTGGGGGCGTTGAGCCAGGGGAAGATTTAGAAGAAGCTATGCGCCGTGAAATTCGGGAAGAAACTAATATTGAAGTAAAAAACTTAAAAGGCTTTAATTTTGATTATGCTAATTTGGATAATTACAAAGGTGAGCCATACCAACTTGTTTTTTTACAATACCAAGCCGAATATGGTTCGGGAGAACCTAAGGCGGGGGATGATGTAAGTGAACTTGTATGGGTAAAAGAAAGTGAGCTAGAGGCTGCACCGTTAAATCCATCAGCGCGCAAATTATTAGAGCAAGCAGGGATTTTATAAATGTTTGAAAATATTACGTTAAACCACTTTTTAGTATTATCAGCACTACTATTTATTATCGGAACAGTAGGGATT
>JAPPOO010000093.1 GCA_028817875.1 Alphaproteobacteria bacterium
TAATTAACTATTTATATTTTGGAACCGTAGCCTAAAAGGAGCCTATTATGGCAAATGGTGAAAAACTAAATCTTAATGCAGAAGACTCTGCTATTGAACTCCTAGAAAAAGTTTTGCAAGCATTATTTGAGAAGCCTTTACGTTTACTGTCTGTAAAGCGGCAGTCAGGACATTCTGAACCAGGTGCGCTTCGGCAAGTTTTGCTATTTAATGATGTGGAGCTTATTAAGTTCATATCTCTTTGTGAAAAAGACGCGACTGTTTTGATATCAGAATCTGCACAAGTAAATATTGAAGGTATCGGACCGTTTGAAAGTATGCCTCCTTTTCTATTGGAGTTTATTGTGAATATGTATGGACAGCAATGGACTCGGCAGTACTTAGAAAAAAAGCACAAAGCAAAAATAAAAGAACTTGAAGAGAAGCTTAATGAGTCTGAATCCTGTAAAGGTAAGGTTTCTAGTGAGCTTGCACAGCGTAAAAAAGAACTAGCTGCTTTACAGAAACAAATGAAGAATTCTATTGTGAGTGTAGGTTCTCGGATTATGGGAGTAAATGCTACAGAGTTTTTCTAGAGATTCATAACTTTTAAACAATGGCCACTGCATGTGATGCAGTGGCCATTGTTATTTATGCTGGCCAAAAAAGGGGGATGGCGTTAAATTTGCCTCTATGAAATTCAAGTTTCCGTTGTGGTTTAAAATTCTTTTTTGGTTAGGTGTTGCAGGGTTTGTTGCTGGTGTTATCACTATAGCAGGGGTGTTATACTACTATTCTCGTGAACTTCCCGATTTTAGAAAATTAGCGGATTATAAACCTTCTCAGATTACAAAAATATATGCTCATGATGGTCGTTTGATTGCGGAGTATGCGCGGGAACGGCGTGTTTATGTCTCAATTAAAGATGTGCCGGAACCGCTAATTAAAGCTTACTTAGCTGCTGAGGATACAGGTTTTTATCACCATGGCGGGTACGATTTAAAAGCGATTGTCCGTGCTGCCTTGGTGAATATTTTAACGAGTCGCCGTCAAGGAGCCAGTACGATTACTCAGCAAGTAGCTAAAACCTTTTTGCTTTCCAGTGAACAAACCTATGTACGTAAAATTAAAGAACTTATTTTATCTTGGCGAATTGAAAGTGCTTTTACAAAAGATGAGATTTTAGAGCTTTATTTGAACCAGATTTATTTAGGTAACGGTGCTTATGGTGTTGTTGCTGCCGCTCAAGGATATTTTGATAAGGGCTTGGCAGAGCTTACTTTGGGAGAAAGAGCGTTATTGGCAGGGCTACCAAAAGCACCATCTCGGTATAGCCCCATTCGTCACCCTCAGAGAGCAAAAGCACGGCGCGATATTATTATCAGGCGTATGGAAACTGAGGGGTATATTACGTCGGTTGAGGCAGATGACGCTGTTTCTCGCCCACTTACCCTTGCGCCAACTGCTTTAAAGCAAAGCGCAGTTGCGCCTCACTTTAGTGAGCATGTACGTAAGGAAGTTTTAGAAAAATTTAATGAAACAACTCTGTATCATGGCGGGTTGAAAATCCATACAACGCTTGATTTGGATATGCAGGAAGATGCAGAAAATGCCCTCTACCAAGGGTTAAGAAACTACGACCGTCGACATGGTTGGCGCGGGCCTGTTGCCAGTATGGGGCTATTACTTAATTGGAGTGAAAAACTAGAAGAAGAGCAGGGGCAGCGTTTGCACCAACGTTTAGTGGGGGACTTAGCTGTTGTATTAGAAATTTTGGATACTGATGGCTATGCTCGAATTGGTTTGGTTGATGGAGAGGAGGCCGCTGTTCCATTAAAAGCTCTTACTTGGGCAAGAGCCTACCGAGACGCAGATACGCGTGGGCCGAAAGTAAAGCAGGTGTCTGATGTACTCAACCGTGGGGATGTCATTTATGTGAGGCAACTTAAAGGGCAGGCTGTAGGAGAGTTATCTGCTTATGGTTTAGAGCAAGTGCCTGAAATTCAAGGTGCCTTAATTGCACTGGATGTAAAAAGTGGGGCAGTGCGTGCTATGGTTGGTGGGCTGGGTGACGGTAGCGGGTTTAACCGTGCTGTGCAAAGTCGTCGGCAAGCTGGTTCAGTTTTTAAACCTTTTGTGTATATGACAGCCTTAGAAAGCGGGATGACGCCTGCATCGGTTATACTAGATGCTCCTGTGGTTTTTCGGGAAGGGGTTGATGGTAATAGTGCATGGAAGCCCAGTAACTACTCTTCTCAAATATACGGGCCTTCTACCTTGCGGCGTGGACTAGAAAAATCTCGGAACTTAATGACAATTCGCCTTGGTCAAGAGGTTGGTATGTCTACAGTTGTACGGGCAGCTCAGCGCGCTGGTTTAGATACAATGAAGTTAAGTATGACGGATTTGACGGTTGCTTTAGGGAGCGGTGCTTTTAGTTTGCTTGAAATGACAAGTGCTTATAGTGCTTTCCCTAATGAAGGAAAGCGTGTCCCTCCATACTTTATTGGGCGCATACAGGATGCTTCAGGCGTATCAGTATTTAGGAAGCATACGGATTGCCCGTTGTGTACTCCTTATGAAGGTATTTATGAGTTAGCGAGTTTGCCAACGGTCAATATTGAAAGTCAGCGCGTAACAAATCCACAAATAGCTTATCAGCTTGTCTCTATGCTGCAAGGCGTTGTGGAGCGCGGAACTGCGCGGCGTCAACGGAGTGTTGTTGGTCGCCCATCTGGTGGAAAAACGGGGACAACGAACGATTACAAAGATGCTTGGTTTGTTGGTTTTACGCCGTCTTTAGTCGTTGGTGTTTGGACGGGTTTTGATACCCCGCGAACACTAGGCCATGGCGAGGCTGGGGGTGGTGTTGCAGCGCCTATATGGGGTCAATTTATGAAGGAAGTGAATAAAGGCAAGCCGGTGGAACTGTTCAAAGTGCCTGAAAACATTAGCTTTGTGCGGGTGGATGCTGAGACGGGTACATTGCCAACGTTGACGACGAAGCAGACACTGCTGGAACCCTTTATAGAAGGGACAGAACCGAAAGCAGAGTCCACGCCCCTGCAGCCTCAGATTCAAGACGGGGAAGTAACTCCTTTTGGATTGTTTTAAAAAATTTGCGACGTAAAACACCTCAAAATCAGTGATAAATGAGGGTGAATAAGGAATAGATCGGTATTAAAAAGT
>JAPPOO010000053.1 GCA_028817875.1 Alphaproteobacteria bacterium
CATACATTATTTTTTAAATATGGAGAGGAGTATGAACCCTGAATTCTTAATGTTAGCAATGCTTGCTGTATTTTTTATAGCCTTTATACTACCAGAAATTGTAAATAACTTTCGTGAAGCAGCTGACTCAAAAGAAATACTGAGAGCCATTGCTGAAATTGTTTTAGAAGACGAAACTAGCGCCCGCCAAGCAACAAAACTAGCTATTGTTATTTGGGTGAATAATAAAAGAAGAGGGGACGGTAAAGAAGCGTTTTCGAATTCTCACATCGATGCTCTGCTAAAACAGCTTGCAAACCAAGGAGACGTAGAAATAGTAGCTGGTGCCCAGTATAATGATGAATACACGCTAACTAGGCAAGGGGTGGCACGCATTTGCTAACAAACGAAACTCAACGTAAAAAGACCTTTGTGAATGCAGGGGTCTTTTTAGTTTTTAGCACCTTCTATAATTTTAAGGTGGTTGGTAGGTAAGTTTTCCGTTTGGCGGAGTGCCTGCATTTTTTGAATCGGTCTTTCTAACATATTGCGACGAGTGGTCGTCAGCTTTTGGAACTCTTGCTGGCTGCTGTCTATCTTTCCACCCAGTTTTTCCATCGCCTCGCAGAATTTATCCCATTGGCCATGAAAGTCATTCAAAAGGTCTAAAATTTGGCCTGCGGTGCGCTCTAAATGGAAGTTATCAACCGCTTGACGAATCACTGCCAAAATGGCGTAGAGCGTCACAGGCGAGCACAAAATCACCTTATCCTTCATCGCATCATCCAGCAGGGCGCGGTCTTGCTCATGTAAAAAGGTATAAACCTGTTCATTCGGAATAAACACCAGCACATAATCTAACGTATCAGCACCTTCCGCATAACCACGCTTGGCGGCTTCCTTCACGCGGGCGCGGGCGTCTTTCAAAAACTGTTTTAGGAATTTCTCTTTATCGGTCGGGGTATCTGCGTCCAACCAAAGCAGGTAATTCTCCAGCGGGAATTTTACATCCATATGCACAACGCGCTCTTGCGGCATATAAAAGGTGTAGTCGGGGCGGGTGGTTGTTTCCGCATCGCTTTTTGTAAGCTGCTTTTGGTAGTTGATGCCCTCCACAAAGCCCGCAAGGCGCAGCACGTCCTCTGCCATACGGTCTCCCCATTGGCCGCGCACACGGCTGTTGGCCAACGCAGCCTGTAGGGAGGACGTGGTATTCGTCAGCCGTTTTGTTTCATCGGCCGCCAGCGTAATTTGTTGGGTGAGGACATCAAACTTGGCCTTACGGTCTTTCTCAATGGTTTGTACCATGTCCTGCACTTTGTTGAGTTCGCTTTTCATGCCTTGCAGGGTTTGGTCAATCAGAGACTTCTTGCCATCCATCTCCTTGCTATTCGCTTGAGTTTGCTGACCCAACTTGGTTTCTGCGACTTTCAAAAACTCCTCAGTAGATTTAGACAAAGCCTCTAACGACAGAGCAGAGAAGCTTTCCCGCATTTGAGCGAGCAGGGCATCCGTCTCCTGCTGTTTTTGTTGGGTCATACTTTTATGGAGGGCTGTTACGTCTCGCACCCTCCAAAAACCAATGCCCAAGCCAATAATAAGCCCTAAAACCAAACCAATAACTAAAAATAAAACATCCATAATTAAAAAATATCATAAAAACCCTAAAAGAGGGCTTGAAAATTTTTCGTATACGATTATATTGAGGGAATAACCGCTGGCCCTACCCTTAACTACCCCGTTAGGCAGGCCAGCATTACCTAAATTTTTTCAATGGAAGCGAGGTTTCAGAAGATGGAGACACCCGACTAGAAATAGTTTTGGGATTTCCGCAAGAAAACTGCCCCGCAAGGGGTTAGATATTTCCCCTAAGATACGGGGATGGCTTATAGGGACAAATAATTGGATGCGCAGTGCACGGCGCAGTTGGTAAATTGGTAGCCAACTAGACCTCCGCATGGTCAAACCAAACCAGAGCACCTACAAATGCTATAGCTAAAGACGCTGGGAGTTACCATTCTCCCTTGTGAAATAAACAGAAATGGCGTGTGGCAGGGGATTTAATCCCCTAGGGAACGACACACCCTCCCTTTGACGGGCTGCTAGTGTTTGTGTAAAAGCAAACCAGCAGCCCGCATCGTATTTATACGGCCTTCATTTTGCCCCTATGAGGTATTTTTTTGAAAAAAGTGAAAAAAATTTAAAAAAGGGGTTGCAATTGTTTCGTATACGATTATATTGAGGATATAAAGAACAGGAGAAACAGACCGCCTGTCCCAAAATTACTAAAAAAATGGTCTGACATCTTATTATTCGGTTTGATAATGGAGGTGCCTAAAAGGTAATCGTCAGAAAATCAAAAATTTCGAGCACAGCTCGTAAAAAATAGTTGATCAATATTTAGAACGAACTACCAAAGAAACCACCATAACTATGGAGCGCGAATGAAGAAATTTGCAAAGGGTACTGCCCTCAAAAATAATTTTATTGCAAACTGAAAAACTGAAGCCGGCGGCGGGGTGTAAAGGCCTCAAAGGTATGCCCCATACCTTAGCCAATTAGAAATTTAAAAAAGGGGACGAAAGGGAGCGAACATTTATGTTTGGCTCCTTTTTTGTTTTTTAGGGGTTGAAAAGAAAGATAACTAAACATACATTACAGATACTAATAGGTGAAGTCATCGTTCCAAAAACAATGCTTCAGCACCGGAAGCATCTGACTTTGCTTGTTACGTTTCATTTTATCCCTTGAGCGCCTCCTTTTAGGGGGCGTTCTTGCGTTTAAGCAGCCGCAAATTTAACTTTGTGTTTAAAAAAGGCGGCAACCGCAGGCCAGTTAGCGTATTTCAACATAGTGATAGCACTGACGCTGACAATCACACCCGTAGACAGCATGATGGGCGCAGAATCAATAAACCAGCCGTAGAAAATCCAAAGTCCGTTACCAAGCATCATATACCAGCGGAAACACCAAAAATCGTCTCGACCCAAGCGAGCAAGGCCAGAGCAGCTATTACCCAACGTTGCCAGTAGCTCCAATGGATTTGCTAGCGTAAACAAGGTGATAACCCATAACGCTGCCACATAGCCGCCTACCAGTTTTTTTAGGTGTTTTTCAGAAACTCTTAAAGCCAATAAGGTTAATCCTACAGAAAACAAGCTATAAAAGGCTGTAGCAGGAGAACCGCTAAGCAAGCAATATGTAGCAAGGCATCCGCTAGCGGAAACGCTAGTAATAAGGCTAAGGCGTGGGTGGTAAAATGCAAAAGCAAGTCCGAACAGCAAAGCCGACGCGTACCCAAGTATTTCCACAGACATTATTTTTGTATACCTTATTGTTTCTTGCTTCTTATAGAGAGTACAGCTAGACTGCGCGCTATATTGACTGACAGGTAAAAATCCAACTAAAAAGAAACCGCCGAGATGAAATATTTGTTAATGACCTTATTAGGAGTATTTATGATGACTGAAGCCCAAGCTATGGACCTAGAAAACACCCTGTACCTAGAACTAAAAGACGGTACAGTAACAATTGAAATGTTCCCAGAAGCTGCCCCAAATCACGTAGCACGCATTAAAGAATTAACACGGGAAGGGTACTACAACGGTAAGCTTTGGCACCGTGTAATTGGTGGCTTTATGGCACAAACAGGTAGCCCGAAAGGGAACGGCATTGGCGGTTCAGACAAGCCAGATTTAGAAGCCGAATTTAACGATATTAAACACGAACGCGGTATTGTTTCTATGGCGCGTACAAACAACCCAGATAGCGCAAATGCTCAGTTTTTCATTATGCTGGCACCGTCCCGCCACTTAGATGGCCAGTACACCGTATGGGGCCGTGTGGTTGACGGTATGGACTTGGTGGACAACATCAAAAAAGGTGACCAGTACGACAACGGTAGCGTAACTGACCCTGACGAGATTGTGTCTATGAAGGTTGCGGCGGACGCGCAGTCAGAGCAGTAAGGAAAGAAGCACGAGAATGACAACAGCACTTCAAAACGTTCAACAAGCGATAGAAGGGTACTACCAAGAAAACCCTGCCTATAAGTTTGATGCGAGCAACCCGATTGTACGTTTGCATGAGCCAACCTTTGGCGCGGCAGAAACATTTGCAGCGACAGAAACCATGCTCTCCACATTTGTAACAATGGGGAAAAAGGTAAAGGCGTTTGAAAAGAAATACGCCGAGGTTGAAGGCTTCAAATACGCGTTGATGAACAACTCAGGCTCTTCCGCTAACTTGTTAGCAATTGCTGCGTTATGCTCACCATTGACGCAGGACGGCCTAAAAGCAGGGGATGAAGTGTTGGTGCCTGCGTTGTCTTGGTCTACAACCATTTGGCCATTGCTACAGCACGGCCTTGTTCCTGTGTTTATCGATTGTGATTTGGAAACGCTGAACATGGATTTAGCACAGGCTGAAGCTGCAATTACCAGCAAAACACGCGCCATCATGCCTATCCACACTTACGGTAACCCATGCGATATAGATACTATGATGGATTTGGTTAACAAGCATAATCTTATCCTCATTGAAGACTCTTGCGAAACCATGGGCGGCCGCTACAAAGGCAAGGCAACAGGTAGTTTTGGCCGTGTAGGAACATTCAGTACCTACTTCTCTCACCACATTACAACGCTAGAAGGCGGTATTTGCGTAACGGAAGATTTTGATTTATTGGAAGTTATGCGTGTACAGCGAGCGCATGGTTGGTCTCGAGAAGGGGAAAAGCACGCGGAATACGTGGCTGCCAACCCAACTATTGACCCTCGGTTTATTTTTGTGGATACGGGGTATAACCTCCGCCCAACTGAAGTTCAGGCCGCGATGGGTTTGATTCAGATTGATAAACTGGCTAGCATTAACAAACGTCGCCAACGGGCTGCCGAGCAATACAAGACTCGTTTTGCCCAATACAGCAACTGGCTGCATATTCAAAAATCAACTGAAGGGGCAGAGCATGTATGGTTTGGCCTACCGATTATTTTGGATGAAAGCGCACCATTTGAACTGAAGGAAATCACACAGTTCATTCAGAGCAAAAACATTGAAACACGCCCTGTAATTGCAGGGAACATGACACGTCACCCTGTGATGAAAGGGAAGACGTGGCGTCAGCATGGTGAGCTACCAAATGCGGATGTTGTAATGAGCCGCGGTTTTGCGCTGCCATGCCACCACGATGTGTGTGAAGACGCATGTACGTATGTGTGCGATGTTGTTGACCAGTTTATGGCGCAATACACGGCAACGGCTGCTGCGTAGACCGAAAACAGCTATAAAAAAGAGCCTTTTAAAAGGCTCTTTTTTAGTACGTGAAGAAACTTAAGCGAGGTGATTTTTAACAAAAGCTTGTGCAAGTGGTAACGCTTCTTCCTTTAAAGAAGGTAGTAAAGCCACAGCTTCGGCACTAGGCTCTACATCTGCCGTTGTGTAGGCATAACCACCCCATTGTGGTTGGGTGGAAAGGCTGTCCGCTGCTTCCGACAGCGTAAAGCAAGAGCGTTTGACAACCCATGTTCCCGTACTGTTTGCTGCGGTGGCTTTTTCAATCAATGCGGCAATGTCCTGATAGTTCAGGTACGTAAATGTAGAGTTTGCCGCTAAGCTGAATGGCCCCGTTTCACCTTTTAAAACACGTACAGCCTGCCCTTGGCGCATGTGCGTACCAAACAATAAACCTGGGCGCAAAATAAGCGGGTTAGTGGCTTTTTGTTGAACCAGCTCTTCCACCTGTAGCTTGCTTTTCGCGTAAGCATTCAATTCAGGTGCCAGTACATCAACCGAGGAAATAAAAACAAAGTGCTCATGCGGCAAAGCCAGAAGCGTTTCCGCCAGTTTAAGGTTTTGAGCGTAGTAATCTTCCTCAGTCATGCCTTCGGGAACATTTCCACTAAAAGCACAGTGGATAATGGTTGAGTAACCTCCGTCTGGTATGGTTTCCGCTGGTTGGTTGATAGAGCGATCAAAAGGCGTAGCCTGAAAGTGATCTTTCAGGTACGCCCCCAAGCCGCTACTGCTGCCGCTAACCAAAACCGTCATTTAGCTGGCTTTCGGTAGGTGAGCTTTTTCAGTAAAAGCATTGTAACGTGCCGCAGCAACGTCTTTATTTTGCTTGTACCATTCAATCGTTTCGCGGATGCCGTCTTCCAGCGAAGTTTGGCAAGTAAAGCCATAACCTTCGGAACGGGAAGTATCCATAATACGCTTGGCATCACCTTTTGGCTTAGTGACATCCCACTCAATTGTTTTGTCTGTGGCAGCAGCAACGGCTTCCGCAACCTGCTTGATGGTAATACCAGTGCCAGAACCAAGGTTGATTGGCTCGTTAATGCCTTGTTCAACAGCCAACATCATGCCTCGGGCAACATCACGCGCGTGGATGAAATCTCTGATAGGGGAACCATCACCCCATACGGAAAGAGGGCCTTCTTCTGTAAGAGCGCGGTGAATAAGGGATGGAATAACCATGGCATTTTCAGGGTCAAAGTTATCAAATGGGCCGTACACGTTAGCAGGGCGCACAATAGAAATTTTGTCCCAACCGTATTCAATGGCGTAGGCTTGCGCTTGAAGCTCACACATCCGCTTGGCCCAACCTGCAAAACGGTCATTTGGAGACGGGAAAGTTTCCCATACAGAATCTTCCTTAAAGACATCTGCTGGTTGGTATACACCTACAGAGCTTGTGAATAGGTAATTGCTCACCCCTTGGCGGCGTGCCGCTTCCATCATATTGATAGAGAAGGTAAGCGTTGGAACAAAGAAACTAGCTGGACGTTCCGCCGTCATCCGTGGGGAACCTTTAACACCCGCGAGGTGGAAAACAATGTCCTGTCCTTGGGCAGCATCCATGCAGTTATCAAAATTACGCAAATCCAATTGTTTGAACGTTGTACCTGCTGGTGTGCGGGCGGCATCATCCAAACTGGCAACGGTAACATTAGCACCGGCCTCAACCAGCATTTGGCACAACGGCTGTCCAATAAGACCTGTTCCACCAGTTACAAGAACGTTTTTACCTTGATAGAAACTCATCATTTTTCTCCTGTTTCTTTTAAAAATTAAGCAGCTTTTGGTTTAAGAGTTTGGCTGTCGATATTGTCTGACCACCATTGCACAGTACGGGCGATACCATCTTCCAAAGAGACTTGCGGCGCCCAACCCAGTTCGGTTGTTGCCAGCGTGTTATCTAAAAATAGGCTTGTTTTAATCGTCGGTTTAGACAAATCATGCTCAATTTTAAGATTTTTGCCAGAAGCAGCGACAATCTTATTCACCAAATCTTTAATGCTGGTAGCTTTACCAAGGCCGCAGTTATACAGGCGGTAATTTTCCGGCTGTTTTTCCATAGAAGCTTCAACAAATTTCACCAAGTCATCCACGTGTAGCAGGTCACGCTCTTCCTCACCTGTACCCCATACACTAATGTGGTCGTCCGCTGTCATGGTTTTCGTGACAGTAGCACCAAACACATGGCTGCGCTCTAAATCAAATTTATCATGCGGGCCATAAATATTAGAGTGACGGATCGCCGTACACTTCATATCACCCAAACCAGCGTAGAATTCCAACATTTTCTCGATGTAAATCTTCGTGTTACCAACTCCGAAGTAGCGCGGGTGCAATGGTTGGTTTTCATCAAAATCTGTCTCTTTAAGGGCAACTTCACTGCTTTGGTACATAACCGTACAGCTAAAGAAGATAAACTGCTTAACGTTTTGTTCGTAAGCTTCGCGCAGTAGGTAGCTGTTCATCACAGCGTTGTCCGTCACATGGATGAACGGGCGTTGAACAATATCCTTCGCACCACTGGTTGTGGCAGCAGCTTGGATAATAACATCCATACCACTTACGATATTTTTAGCGGTTGCAGGGTCACGCAAGTCCGCTTGATGCCATGTTACATTGGCGCAGCTGTACTCAGGGCGGTTAAAACGAACGGCATGAATTTCTAAATCATCACGCTGGCTGAGTTGTTCCACCATATTACGGCCGATAAAGCCTGTGGCACCACAGACCAGAACTCTAGTTTTGGACATATTTCACTCTCCTTTTAGATTCCAATTTGATAATGGGTTTATTAAAACGGGCCTTTAAATTCTTGGATTTCAGGCTGAACACCTTCTGGCGGTAACCACGTAGCTGTTGGTTGTGCTTTAACCATTTGGTAAGCCTTGGCAGCAATAGTACGGCCGTTCGGGTAGAAGTGGTCTTCCAAGCAACGCACGGTTGGGCAAGTTGTATCTGCAAAGCCCATACGCGCAACCTGTACAGGTTGGCCATCAGGCCCTGTTAAGCCTTGTTCAGCAATGCTTGCCAACACTTCCGCACTTAAACCGCAGTTAAGCCAGCCGTTATCAACAACCAAAAGCTTGCCTGTTTTTTGAACGGAATTACCAATGGTTTCCATATCCAACGGGCGTAGAGAAACAGGGTCAATTACCTCGGCGGAAATCCCTTCTTCTTTCAGGAATTTGGCGGCACGCATAGATTCAATCGCCATGTGAGAAACACCAAGAATCGTAATATCATCCCCTTGAGACATAATACGCGCTTTACCAATTTCAACTTCGTACAAATCTTCCGGCACATATGCTTCTGCATTACAAAGCAAACGGTGCTCCATAATAATAACGGGGTTATTATCACGTATTGCAGCAATCATAAGCCCTTTTGCATCGTACGCATTGGTTGGCGCAACCACCTTAAGGCCTGGGACATGCATCAACATACTATGCAAAGCTTGGCTATGTTGAGCACCTTGCCCCCAACTACGACCGATTGTGCAACGAACAACCATAGGCACTTGAATTTGGCCGTTGTACATATAGTGGGCTTTAGCACCCATGTTGATCAGCTGGTTCATAGCCAGCAAAACAAAGTCCATACGAATATGCACGTGAATAGGGCGCATACCTGCCATGGCAGCACCAACGGCAACACCAGTCATAGCATCTTCCGACAGAGGCGTACCAAAAATACGGTCTGGGCCAAATTTTTCTAAAAGACCCGCCGTAGAGCCTTGAATAGCTTTATGGTCATCAACATCAAGCCCGAAGAGGAAAACAGAATCATCACGCGCCATCTCTTGAGAGCACGCTTCCGCGAGGGCATCCACAGTACGCAATAAACGTTGGTTACTAAGCATAGACATGGGTGTATAGCTCCTCTTTTGTTGGGAAGGCACTTTGTTCGGCAAAAGTGACGGATTCGGCAACCAGTTCTTCCACATGGGCATTAATTTCAGCTGTTTTTTCAGTACCAAGCATTTCAGCAAGGCGAGCCACTTGGTCGTTCTCTTTCCATTTTTTCAGGTCAGCAGGGTTTCTATATGGCGCATCATCGTCATTGTTAGGGCCAACGTGCTCTAACCAACGGTGCGTTTCAATTTCAATAAAAGCAGGGCCATTACCAGCACGTACACTTTCAGTAAGGCGAGTCACTTCATCGTGCATTTCAAAAACATCACCGCTTGTAACGTGCCCCATAGGCATGCCGTAAGGCTTAACACGTTCTTGTATAGAAATCGCCTGCCGACGTTCAATAGGGTTATGAATCGCCATTTCGTTATTTTCACACACAAATAAAATCGGCAGTTTGTGAAGTACCGCAAAATTAATAGTTTCGGCAAAACAACCTTCTTCCGTAGAACCATCACCAAACATGGCGGTGACAACACGCTGTTCACCTGTTTTCTTCGCTTCATTTTTAAGAGCCAAAGCGTAACCCGCAGCAACGGGAATTGTTGTACCGACAACAGCGGAAGCACCCAAAATGCCGGATTCAATTTCAACAAGATGCATAGAGCCTGCTTTACCGCCAGCACAGCCCGTTGCTTTACCGTATAACTCAGCCATCATGGCATTAAGGTTTCCACCTTTGGCAATATGCGTTGCATGGCAGCGGTAGGTGTTTGAGATAATATCATCTTGGTTGAGGGGGGCACACACTGCGGCAGCAACAGCCTCTTGACCAATGGATAAATGGATAGGACTTTTGATTTTGTCTGATGGGTAAAGTTCTACCAGCTTTTCTTCAAACCGGCGAACCAAGTGCATTGTCTGGTAAAGAGACTGCACGAGTTCTGGTTGTGTCATAGCGTCTTTCTTTAATTATCTGAGATGTATTCTTGTACCATATAAAGGGTGTGTGATATAGGTTTTTTATGGAAAAAACGGCAAAAATCCTCGTAACAGGGGCATCAGGAATGGTAGGCGGCAGCTTGGTGCGTTGCTTACAGTCTCAAGGTTTTGAAAACGTATTAACACCAACACATACTGAGTTGGATTTAACGGTTCAAGCGGATGTAAACGCATATTTTGAAAACAACCGCCCGCAGTATGTATTTCACCTTGCAGCACGGGTAGGGGGCATACATGCAAACAGTACATACCCAGGCCAATTTATTTACCAAAACACAGCAATGCAAACCAACGTAATGGAAGCTTGCCGCACCTACAATGTAAGCAAGCTCCTCTTTCCAGGGTCTGCTTGTACGTATCCGAAAATGGCACCTCAGCCAATACAAGAAGAAAGTTTTTTAAACGGCCCGATTGAACCTACAAACATTGCCTATGCAGCTGCTAAAATTAATGGCCTTGTAATGGCGCAAAGCTACGCAAAAGAATACGGTTTAAAAGTAGCCCTACCAATGCCAACAAACACTTACGGCGTTGGCGATAACTTTGACCCACAGGCAAGCCATGTGATTCCCGCATTAATGACGCGCCTACACGACGCAAAAGAGACTAATCTGCCAGAAGTCGTTTTATGGGGAACAGGCAAACCGCAGCGGGAATTTTTATATGTAGATGATTTAGCGGACGCGCTGATTTTTCTGATGAAAACAGAGACAGACGAAAGTATCATCAACGTTGGGACGATGGCGGAGATTTCTATTTTTGAATTAGCGCAAGAAATTGCCAAAGTTGTCGGCTATACGGGAGAGTTAAAAACAGACCCTGAAAAACCTGACGGAGCGCCGCGAAAGTGTCTGGATAACAGCAAACTTAAAGCATTAGGGTGGATACCAAAAACAACCTTACAGAACGGTTTACAGCAAATGTACGATTACCACTTTAAAGCAGGGGAAGCACGTCGGACAGGGACGTAACCGTATGCGTAGCCGCTGGTGATGTTTGTTCATATTCCCCCGGAAAGAAAATCCGTGTGGGAATATCAGCATTGTCAGCGGCTTCAAGGTCGGATGTTTTGTCACCAACCATGATAGAGCTAGATAGGTCTAAACTTAGGTCTTTTTGAGCTTGTAAAAACATGCCCGGTTTGGGCTTACGGCAATCACAATCCGTTAAATATTTTCCTTGCCCAGCAGTCGGGTGGTGTGGGCAAAAATAAACGCCATCAATAGTTACGCTGTGGCCAGCAAATTGCTGCTTCATCCAATCTGTAAAGGTGTAGAATATGTCTTCAGTATAGTAACCTCTGCCGATGCCTGCTTGGTTCGTGACGATAACAATCTGATAACCCTTGTTTTGAGCTTGTAAGCACAAGTCAAAAATACCCTCAATAAAAACACAATCTTCAGCCTTATGAAGGTATTTAGTATCCTCATTTACGACACCATCACGGTCTAAAAAAAGGGCTGGCTTCATAGCTTAAGCTGCCAATACAGGCGGAAGCTCTGTTTGGGCACGGGCGTAGTCATCTGGCACGCCAATATCTATAAAGTAACCATCAGTTAAATAACCAACCGCTTCTAAATCAGGTGCTTTTTGTTGCATGAAATCGTACTCAAAAGAGAAAGCTTGCCCTGTTTGGTAGTCCTCAAATAAGCAAGGAGTAATAGCATAAACACCAGCATTTATAAGGCCAGAAACACCTGCTTCACCGCGTTCACCAAAGCTTGTGATAGTATCACCTTCCAGTGTAACAATACCGCTGCGGCTTGTATCTGGAATATGCCGCAGTGCCATTGTAAGAGAAGTATCGCTTGCGCAATGCTGTTGGTATATAGCGGCATAGTCCATCTCTATAAAGCTATCACCGTTAAGGACAAGAATAGGCTCTTCGGAAGAAGACGTTCTCATAGCAAAAACAATACCACCACCTGTACCAAGTGGTTCTTCCTCCAAAGCGTAAGTAATAGGAATACTTTCAAAGGTATCACCAAAATGCGCTTCTATTTTTTCATGCTGATGGTGTACGGAAAGGGTAAATTCAGTAACACCAAACTTAAGCATGTAGCGCATCTGACGCTCTAAAAACGGAACACCTGCAATTGGTGCCATAGGCTTTGGCACATCACTCACAACAGTCTTTAAGCGTGTACCAAAACCTCCAGCTAAAATAATCACTCTCACGAGGCAACAACTTCCAATTTATTTGGTTGAGGCTTGGCAACAGATGTAGAAACTGCTTTGCGTTTGGGGTTATACTCACCGTAGAGAACTTCCTCAACAATACCACAAATAGCATGGCCGAACATAATATGCCCTTCTTGGATTTTAGGTGTGCGCTTGGAGGGGATTTTCAGACAGATATCGCACAGATCATTCATAATGCCGCCTGTTTCACCTGTCATTCCAACGGTATGCACACCGATTTTTTTACAAACCTTAAGAGCTTCCACAACATTTTTAGAGGTACCTGAAGTTGAAATACCAATAAAGACATCTCCAGCACGGCCGACAGATTCAATCTGGCGGGCAAACACTTGCTCGTAACCATAGTCATTTGAAATAGCAGTAAGGGAAGATGTGTTAACAGTTAACGGTACTGCAGAGATAGGAGGGCGGTCGTAATTCATCATCCCTGCAAATTCTCCAGCTAAGTGCTGTGCATCAGCAGCGCTACCGCCATTACCCGCAAACAAAATAGTGTTGTTATTTTTAAGAGACTGAATACATAATTCAGCAATTTTCAAAGCTGTCGTGTGTAATTCTGTATCTGCCAGCATCTTAGTAACCACCTCATGGGCTTCACTAATATCCGCATGGATAAATTCTAGAAATGATTTCATTTAACTTGCTTTCTTTTGGTGAATAATGTCTCTGTCTGCGTAAACTTTCGCATCGTAATCTTTGTGGTCATGCATGACAATACGTGTCCCTTGGTACTCAAGTTCAATAGGCACGTAAATAAGGTCACTCAATGCTTCTCTAATCTGAGCCTGTTGTTCAGGCTTCGCAAAAACAAGGAAGAAACCGCCACCACCAGCACCAAGCAATTTACCACCAATAGCGCCAGCCTTACGAGCTGTTTCATACATATCATCAATATACGTGGGAGATACACCAGCAGCAAGGCCGCGCTTAAGTTGCCATGTTTCGTGAAGAAGCTCACCAAACTCAGTAATATCTTTTCCATAAGTCAAAATATCTTTTGCGACATCCACTAACTTCGCCATTTCGTGCAAATTAGTCTTTGTTTTATTTTCTTTCCCACTGGATTTAAGGTTCTTTTCTTTCTCTACTTCCATAGTTGCAGCAGAGCGAGATGTGCCAGAGAAGAATAGCATCATGTGGTCCTGAAGTTCTTTACGGCGCTCAACTGGAAGAATAAGAGGGCTAACAGTAAAGTCCCCATCTTGTTGAATAGTGACATGGTTCAATCCGCCAAAAGCTGCGGCAATCTGATCTTGAATACCACCGGCTTCTGCAAGAAGTGTGCGCTCTAGGTAGATAGCATCTTGCGCCAATTTCTTTTTATCAACAGCTTTACCTTGTAGTGTGTAAAGGGCATTAAGCAGGCCCACACCAAAGGTAGAACTAGAACCCAAG
The DNA here is from genome assembly GCA_028817875.1 of Alphaproteobacteria bacterium. GTDB lineage: Bacteria > Pseudomonadota > Alphaproteobacteria > UBA2136 > JAPPOO01 > JAPPOO01. Next base: position 13,728 of record JAPPOO010000053.1, read on the forward strand.
CCTGCACGGGCAGGAAGGTCACTAAGGACGGAAATATCAATCCCTTTATCCTTACCAATATTCAGCCATTCCAATGCACCACGCACAGCAGGATGCTCAATTTCTTCAATATGGTTAGGCCGCTCTAGTTTTGACCATGCAACACGGTGTTTGTGGTCAAAAAATGGCGGAAGATAACGGCATGTTAACCAAGAGTAATGGTTAATAGTGCAAGATAGTACAGCCCCACCATGTTCGTTAAACCAAGCAGGCAAGTCTGTACCACCTCCAAAGAAAGATATACGGTAAGGTGTTTGAGTAATAATCATAAGTTTTCCCTCTCACTATCTAGATTATTATTGATAACCTAAGTCATCAACGGTTCATATAACGGCGCTTCTTAACTTGAGTGCGCCAGTAATCTAATAAATCTTGCATTGTTTGTTCAAAAGAAATTTCAGGCTCCCACCCAGTAGCTTCTTTAAATTTTGTACAATCAGGAACTTGCAGGTCTGCATCGATAGGACGTAAACGGGCTTGCTCGGTCTCAACCTTAATATCTTTTTCCATAGGAGAAAGAGAGAGTAAGTGCTGGAGCATATCTTTAATACTACAAGTATAGCTGCCGCCAATGTTGTAATAAGCGCCTGGTGTTGGGTTAACAGTAAGTAACATGTGGTAAGCACGCACAGCATCCCGAACATCTGCAAACGTACGCAAAGAATCAAGGTTACCCGTTTTCAAAATAGGCTCTTGTTGCCCTGCTTCAATCATAGCAATTTGTTTTGCAAAGGTTGATTCAGCAAAAACATCACCTCGCCGTGGGCCTGTATGCGTAAACATGCGTGTTGTCATAACAGTCATGTTATTTGCCTCGGCGTAGTAACGGCCGATAAGGTCTGTCCCTACTTTAGAAATGGCGTAAGGAGAGGCAGGGTGGAACGTACATTCTTCATCGATAGGTAATTTATCCTTACTAACACGTCCAAAAACTTCGGAAGAGGCACAAATATGAATCTTAGCATCTTTAGCATGACGGTATAAGGCTTCTAAAATACGGGCTGTGCCTTGAATATTCGTATCGAATGTATCTAGAGGATTGGAAAAACTTGTTTTGGGGTAACTTTGGGCAGCAAGGTGAAAAACGTAATCAGGCTTAACGTCTTCAATAAGGTTAAAAATGCCAATGGTATCTCTAAAGTCAGCATAATGTAAAAACATGCGGTCTTTCGCATCAACTTTAGGAAGCAAGTGTTCAAGGTTATCAAGCGGGCTACGCCAGCGACACTGGCCGTGAATCTCCCAGTCGGTATTTTCTAATAAGTAATCCGCCAAATGCGAACCAACCATGCCGGTAACACCGGTGATAAGTGCCTTTGTCATAAAGAGTATTTAATTCAATAACTAATTGTTTAAATTCAGTCTTTTCATAGTGCCTAAAATCCTTACCCTTAAGCATCTGAACCTAAAGCTAACATAAGGTATTTGTTTTTGCTATGTGAAAATCACTGGCAAGTTGTGTGAGGAGCAAATAATGCACGTTGCGAGGAAAGTATTGTATGCCTATACTGCGCGTCATGTCTCGGCAAAATTTACGCATGCTTATTAAAGATACCAGTCAAGTATACCTTTCCCAGATATTGGGAGTGCTAGTAAGTTTTGGGGTCGGTATTCTTGTTGCTCGCTCCCTTGGGGCAGATGGGCGTGGCGCTTACGGTTTGATAACAGCTTACTTATTTACAGGAATTCAGTTAGGGCAATTTGGCTTAGATACACTTAACCGACGCATGGCAGCGCAAAACATTTCCATGGCTTCCGTACTAGCGGGAAATAGTATTATTCAGTCAGTTGTTTTAGGAAGTTTAGCCGCATTATGCCTGTTTATCTTTGGTTGGTTTCAGCCAATTGGGCAAATGTACCCACAAGCGTTAGCAACGGGTATGGCGGTTATTCCTTCAGCTATTCTGTTAGGGGTTTGGAACTCCCTAGCAACAGGTATGGGGCATGCTTCTGTATTGGCCCGTTCGGAAATAATGCAGCGTTGTTTATTTGTGCTTTGTGTAGGGGCAGTCTACTTATTTATCGGTATGAAAGTATGGTTGCTGATGTTCGCTTTTTTCCTAGCTTCAGGCGGTACAACTCTTTACATAGGTTGGCAACTACACAAACTGTTAGAAGGGAAATGGGGATACAACTTAGCACTTTTCTGGCACGAACGGAAATTGCTCTTTTCAGCCTTTATTGCAGGTTTATCAACGTACTTTTTACTCAAAATAGACATGATATTGCTTGGTTTTTGGCGCCCGCTAGGGGAAATTGGCCATTATGCCGTGGCACAAACTTTAGTAGACGCCATGCTGATCTTACCAACCTCAATCGCCTTTTTGCTGCTACCAAGGTTGGCGGCTGAAAAAGACGTTAAAAAGCGAAAAAAATTCTTTTTATGTGTACTAGGCGGAGTAGGTCTTGGGTTTGCCGCTGTAAGTGCTATTGCCGCTATTGTAGGTATATGGGCGATTCCGTTTTTATATGGCGTTTCTTTTGTAGAATCCGTTCCCATGTTCCAGTATCTTTTAATAGCAGGGGTTTTGGTGGCTATTTTTCAGGTTTGCCAAAATGCTGTAGCAGGGTATGGTAGGGCACGTTACATCTTGCTTGCGCCCGCTATTGGCCTATGCGCAAAAGTTATAGGGGGAGTGCTATTGATCCCCGAGCAAGGCGTTATAGGGGCAATTACAGCAAGCATTATCGCCTATATTTTGGCAATTACAGTTGGCCTTATGTTTGCGCTAAAAAAATAAAGAGACGAGAGAAAGTACAAGCAAATTGAAAAAAGCAGCTTTTGTTCCGATTGCACCAAATTACCTGAATAACCGTATGTTTGACCGCGCTGGCGCGGTAAGCCTTAACCATGAGTTAGAAGTATTTTACGCACTACATGATGCACTAAAGGAGCGTGGGATTGAGATTGCAACGTATGACATCCATACGCCGGAAGAATCAGACTTTATCATCTACCTTGAGATGCCAAAGCAGTTACCAAAGAAAGAGCATATCCATAAAAGCTACCTAATTATCGGTGAAGTTGCAGCTGTACGCCCCGGAAACTGGGATATGAAGAAGCATGAATATTTCCATAAAATTTTTACATTTTGTGATGACATTTTAGATGGAAAAAAATACGTAAAGCTTAACTCTTGTCGTCCATTCAGTACTGACATACCTCAAGATATATCTCACAAAGAAAAACTATGTACATTAATTGCCGGCAATAAAATCTCTAACCATCCTTTAGAGCTATACTCTGAAAGATTGGCTGCTGTACGTTGGTTTGAACAAAACCACCCCGACGAATTCGACTTTTATGGAATGGGTTGGCACAAAAAAGTGTTTAGCGGTCTACTAAGACCTTTCAACAGAGTCCACACCATAGGAAAATTGTGCCGCCCGCGTTTTAAAAGCTACAGAGGGCCTGTAGATGATAAGCAGGAAATGTTGAAAAAATACAAATTCGCAATTGGTTTTGAAAACGCGCGAGAAATTAACGGTTATGTAACAGGGGATAAAATTTTTGACCCGATGCAAGCTGGAACAGTACCTATTTATTGGGGCGCGCCAAACATAGAAAAATATGTACCTAAAAACTGTTTCATTAACTGGGAGGATTACGGTAACTGGCCGGATATGTACCAGTACATTAAAAACATGCCCGATAGCGAATATTTAGATTATTTAGGTCATATTACCGAGTATATTCAAAAAACAGCGGTATCAGGCGATTTTAGCGAAAAAGTATACGTTGAAACATTGCTACGTGAAGTGGATCAGGCGAAGTAAATTTTTATGTCATCCACATTGTTACTTCGGCTGGTAGGTATCACGCTCATAACAACGTACTTCGTTATAGTACTAGGTGGTGCAACTCGTGTATGGGAGGCAGGGATGAGTTGTCCGGATTGGCCTAAATGTTATGGCCTGTGGTGGCCATGGCCGGAAAGCCGTGTAGCAGGCGGCTATATGGTAGATGGCACGCACTACCAAGCATACCAAGTTGCGTTAGAATGGGGGCACCGTTTACTTGCAATGCTGACGGGGTACATGCTTTTAGGAATAACAGTGATAAGCTTTCTGCCAAAATATAGAAGCTTCAGAATATGGCCAATTGCCATTTTGTCTTGCGTTGTATTGGCTGTGCAAGTGAAATTAGGAGGCGTGACAGTTTGGTATAACAATGTACCGTGGAGTGTTGCTCTGCACCTAGGAAACGCTCTTATCTTTTTTGCCGCGTTACTATGGCTGAGGCGTAAAGTTGCTTTGGTAGGCCAAATAGCAGTACCACCGTCAGTACCAACTTGGTTGAAAGGTTTATTTATTGGTTTTGCAGGGCTTGTTCTTCTTATAATGATGGTAGGCGCAACGGTATCTTCGTCTTACGCTGGTGGAATATGTGGTGGCTTGCCAAGTTGTGGTGGCATGTGGTGGCCGCAAGACAATTTGCAGCAAGTGCACATGATACACCGCGCGGCAGCATTGGCTGTGTTCGCGCTATCTATCGTTTTGATGATTTGCGCAAAAAAAGTAGCACCGGAACTGCGCAAAACAGCAAAAGGGCTGCATATTTTAGTATTAGTTCAAGCAGTCTTCGGCATCATCACGTTATATAGTTTTTCTCATTATCCTTCATGGTATCAGCAGCTTAGCCTTATACACCTAGGGTGGGGGGTGTTCGTTTGGATGGGGGCCGTAGGAAGCTTGCTGACGTTACGGTATGGTAAGGCAGGAAGCTTTCATGAACGGTAGCGTTATTAAAGATGTTTTCCAGTTAGGAAAACCAAAAATTATTGTTCTATTAGCAATTACCTGTGTAGCAGGATATTTAGTGGCAACACGAGGCAATACAGACCTCATCAACCTGAGCACTTTGTGGTGGAGTACTTTTGGCCTGTGTCTTTCCGCCATGGGAGCCAACACCATCAACATGTGGTGGGATAGAGATATTGATTGCGTGATGAAGCGCACCCAAACAAGGCCGCTACCTAGCCGACGGATGCAGCCCAACACTGTTCTAGCTTTAGGAATAGCAGAAGGTATATTAGCATTTGTACTACTATGGGGAACGGTAAACCTTTGGACGGCTCTTATGGCTGCCAGCGGCTATCTATTTTATGTGCTCGTCTACACAATGCTGTTAAAAAGGCGAACGGTTCAAAATATTGTTATTGGCGGTGCTGCAGGAGCATTTCCTCCGCTTGTGGGGTGGGCAGCCGTGCAAGGTGATGTATCCAGCCCCATACCTTGGGTGATGTTCGCCATTATCTTTTTTTGGACACCACCCCACTTTTGGGCATTGGCACTCATGGCAAATAAAGATTACGCAAAGGCAGGTATTCCCATGCTACCTGTTATAAAAGGTGTGGCTGAAACAAAAGTACAAATTATGTATTACTTGTTGATATTGATTCCTATCACGCTAACGCTTGGGTTATTTGCGCCATTTGGCTTTTTATACCTAAGTATGGCAGCAGCTTTGGGCGCATGGTGGTTATGGTTGGTGCGGAAATTACTCCTTGCAGGGGATATGGAAACGGTAGATTTTCCGCTGACAAAAAAATGTTTTATGTTCTCAGTTTATTATTTGGCGGCCCTCTTTTTTATCATGGTGTTGGATACGTTTGTTTAGCCTTACTGCCCTCAACCTTTTTATAAAAGGTGAGGACAGGTAGAGCATTTATTGAGCCATTATAGCAGCCAAAGCCTTTGTAAACTCAAGGCTGCTACCTTCCAGATTAATTTCAGGCGCATTTCCTCCAAGTACCGCCGCTATTGCAATATCTCCGGTGCCTGTTATTTCGCTACAAACAACAGTCGTTAAAGATACATTAGAAAGTCGTTCAACCAACACAACGTACTCCGTTCTGAGAACGCAATCATCTTCAGTTGTGGAGCCGTCATCAACTAACTGAGCATCAGTTGGTATGCTGATCTGCAATGAGTGTCCAATAGGTAAACTTTGAGGTACCGAAGTTACATAAGCTACATAAACAGGTTTGTTATCAGTAGCTTGTCCTACATAGGTAAAATTATTAGGTGTAAACATAAATTAGCCTTTACTGATGTTTCTACCCCCAGTAGGGGTATTTATTTTTAATGTATTTTGTATACGAAAATTTTACTCGTATCGTCAAGTGTTTTTGGTACAGTAGGCTATGTCAAATTTCAGATTATTACTTTTATTGGCACTGGTTGTGCCTGTTATGTTAGGGGTAAGCTACGCATTTGTGCCGCTATACCGTACGTTTTGCCAAATTTTTGGTATCCCCGTACCCACAGTTGCCGTAGGGCAGGAAGGGGAACCAAAAGGGGATTTTGAAGCTTCAGATAGATATGTAACAGTTCGGTTTATGGGGAACCAAGCAAATAAATCTCCTGTGACACTCAGGCCAATGGACACAAAATTACGTGTACAGTTAGGCCAACCTGTATTAACGGCCTATAAAGCCGTGAACAACAAGCCAGAAGAAATGACAGGAGTAGCGGTTCACACAATTTTAGCCATGGGGCAACCAGGTGGAAACGACGCAGCCCAGTATGTGGAGTTAGAGCAATGCTTTTGTTTTGAAGAACAAATTTACCCCGCTAGCGGTACAGTCAACCTGCCACTATCGTTCACAATAACGCCAAATTTACCGAAAGAGATTCATACAATTACATTCGGTTATACGCTTTTTGAAGAACAAGGATAAATGATGAGAAAAGCTATTTTGTTTATTTTCAGCGCTCTGCTCGGTTTGTATATTTTGGCAAATGGGTATCTATATAGTACGCAGGACAACCAAATATACACCCAGCGGGTAAACCGCATTGAAATTGCAGAGCTGCCAAACTATGCAATTAATCTAAAAACAGCTGGTGGTATTATTTTGAGTGGTGTTCAGTTACCAAGTCAAAAAGAAGATGCGCCTATTATCTTAACATTTGGCGGTAATGCGCATGATGTAACAGGGCTTGCACACTTTTTATGGAAGGATGTTTTTGAACAGCAGGCAGGGGTTGTTGGTATAAGTTACCGCGGCTACCCAAATGCCGTGGGTCAGAGCGGCGGTGTTCCCAACCAAAAAGCGTTGGAACAAGACGCACTTCAAATTTACGATATGTTTAGCCAAGAAAACAGGCCCGTTTACACAGTTGGGTATAGTTTAGGAACATACTTTGCTACTTATGTAGCAAGCCAGCGCGATGTAGCTGGCGTCGGGCTAATTGCGCCCTTTGCAAGTATGCTTAAAATGGCAACGGATAAATACCCGTACATGTTGGTAAAACCTCTCTTAAAATCACCTTTAAGAACAGATGAATTATTGAAGGGTGTAAAAGCACCCGTCCATATTTTTGTAGCGGGGCAGGATGGCTTGATACCAGATACTCACCCATTAATATTAAAAGAAAAAGTAAAACAATTAGCAACTTACAAGGTACTAACTCACGCAACACATAACAATGTTCTGCATGAGCCCAAGTTAGTATTAAGTTTAAGGGAGCTATTAAATAAAGATGATGTTGGCCATTAAGAAATAACCTGTTAAACTTCGCTCAAAATATGTTTCAAGGAGATTTTTTCTGATGGCTGAAGCCCCTGCAAAAAGGAACTTTTTGTACTACTTAACCACTGTAAACCATAAGGACATCGGGATGATGTACCTTATGCAGGCACTCACATTTTTATTTGTGGGCGGCTTTATGGCGTGGATTATCCGAGCTGAATTAGCCCAGCCTGGCCTACAATTCGTAGATGGCCAGACGTTCAACCAAATGACAGCTATGCACGCAAGTGTAATGATTTTCTTTGTAATCATTCCCGCGTTTGCAGGCTTTGCAAACTATTTTATGCCAATTATGATTGGTAGCCCCGATATGGCGTTTCCACGTCTCAATAACTGGAGCTTTTGGATTATGCCATTTTCTGCCATGTTGGCAGTTGGTTCTCTGTTTGTTCCGGGGGGAGCAATTGCAGCAGGGTGGACAGCTTACCCACCATTATCCAACGCGCTATATTCCCCGGGAGCTGGGATTGATATGTGGATTTTAGCGGTACACTTAGCAGGAGCCAGTTCCATTTTAGGAGCCCTTAACATGATTGTGACCATGTTAAACATGCGCGCACCGGGCATGACGCTTTTCAAAATGCCAATGTTCCCGTGGGCAGTTATGGTAACAGCTTGGCTGCAATTAGTTGCAACACCTGTTCTAGCAGGTGCCATTACAATGCTATTAACAGATAGAAACTTTGGGACAGCGTTCTTCAACCCTGCGGGTGGAGGGGACCCTGTCCTTTTCCAACACATTTTCTGGTTCTACAGTCACCCAGCCGTGTACATTATGATTTTACCGGGCTTTGGTATTGTGTCTGAAGTAATTTCCACCATGAGCCGTAAAAAGCTATTCGGCTATACCAGCATGGTATGGGCGTTAATTGCTATTGCTCTGCTTGGGCAAGTTGTATGGGCCCACCATATGTACACGGTGGGGATGGATGTAAAAGCACAAGCTATGTTCATGTTTATGACAATGCTTATTGCCGTACCAACAGGTATTAAAATCTTTAACTGGCTCGCCACAATGTGGGGTGGTTCTATTGAGTTTACAACAGCAATGAAGTTCTCTGTTGGGTTTCTTATTTTATTTACCATCGGTGGCCTTTCAGGTGTTGTACTGGCGAGTGCCCCCGTGGATTACATGATGCACGATACGTACTACGTGGTTGCACATTTCCATTACACCATGGCGGCAGGGGCGCTATTTAGCATTATGGCTGGTGTGTACTATTGGTTCCCTAAAATGTATGGCAGAATGCTGAGCGAAAAAATCGGTTTTTTCCATTTTTGGTTAACGTTCATCGGTATGAATGTAACATTCTTCCCGCAACACTTTTTAGGAATGATGGGCATGCCGCGCCGCATTGCAGACTATAACCCCATTTATGCAGATTTAAATTTCCTATCCAGCATGGGAGCATTCATATTTGGTTCGGCTCAGTTATTACTCGTAATTAATGTTATTCTAACTATGCGCAAACCCCAAAATGCAGGCGATAACCCTTGGGGTGGCCACACACTGGAATGGACGGTTTCATCCCCACCACCAGAGCATAACTTCCATAAAATTCCAGTAGTAAGTTAGGAAGTATTATGAGTTCTGTTGAGCACACCTATAAGCAAGGAACAATGGCGCCGGAAGAGCGTCAAAAGCAGCTAGCAAAACAAAATTGGATTGTTATGCTAGTTATGGTGGCTTTAGTAATAGCCGTTGTTGCAAGTGTATTTATGGTAAGAAGTTAAAGGAAATACGATATGGCCGCTAAAAAGAAAAATGAAAAGCTTCATTACGATAAAGAAGCTTTAGAGAAAGAATATACCCAAACATATGCCATGTTTATGAAGGTCATGGTGATTGGTATTGGCGGAGCCGTAGCGTTTTTCTTTGGGATGATTGTTTACCTCGGTGGTTGGAGCCACACGCCTCATAAGGAATTTTTCGACACATTCAAAGATAGATTTACAGTAGAGTACGAAGGCACAAAACTGCCGATGTATGAAAGTGAGTAAAGGTAAGGAAAGAACTTAATGGCACACGCACAAGATCACGATTTTTTTATTCCTAACCGATCCATCTGGCCGCCGGTAAGTTGCTTAGGCATAGGCATTTTATTTTTTGGTATTATTTGTTTTTTACATGTAACGCCAACAGTTATTGGCAGTATTATGATGGGTGGAGGGCTTCTCCTTGCGCTACTGGGTGCCATAAGCTGGTGGCGGGATAGCATTAACGAAGCGCGCGAGCGTGGTTACCAAAATGTACCAACAGTGCTGGAGTTGGCAAATCGCTACGGCATGCTGTTTTTTATCGTGTCAGAAATTATGTTCTTTGCTGCCTTCTTTGCTGCGTTCTTTTACCTTGGTAACTATAATATTTCATGGCCACCTGAGAACATTCCTTCCATTGATATCCACTTGCCAATCATTAATACATTACTGTTGTTAACATCAGGTGTAACCATTACATGGGCGCACCACGCAGTGTTAGATGGTCACCGCAAAACAGCTATTTTAACAACTATGCTCACATGGCAGTTGGGCGTACTATTTTTAATAGCCCAAGCATATGAATACATGCACGCGGGCTTTGGTATGAGTGGCGGCGCCTACGGGACAGTATTCTACATGCTAACAGGCTTTCATGGTTTCCACGTCCTTGTTGGAAGTATCATGATAATGGTGCTACACAACCGTTTGGCAAAGGGCGATTTTTCCGAAAAACATCACTTCTACTTTGAAGCCACCGCATGGTACTGGCACTTTGTAGATGTTGTATGGGTTGGATTATTCCTATTTGTGTACGCGCTGTAATAAAATAGCGCCTTGGTGTTGACACAATTCCTATTTGTGGCAGCATATTGGCATGATGACTAACGTTCTAGTTCTAGTGGTGGTGAATGTGCTGGCTTAGCCAGTACATGTTGTTTCCCCCACAAGACCTAAACGTTTCTTTTTAAAATTCCTAAGCTTAGCATGAAGAGGAGTCTGCGATGAGCAGCATACTGTTGGTAGAAGGTTCGCCTCAGCCTATGTTTACCCATGTGGGTGATATCATCTGGTTTTTAAAAGAGAAAGAAGTAATAGATAAAGAGTTACATGCAGATAAACTGCGCTTTCTACTACTTCAGGCAGATGAGGTCATAATTAGAACATCACAAAATTCTGAAGAGCACAAAGCTGCAAAAGCTTTTAGAATAGTAATAAATCAGCAAGTTAACTGGTATAAGAAGCTTGGCCAGAAAGGGCCATGTTTCCTTACTATTACAGAAGCAGCTAACGCCTTTGCAGAAGCCATTGGTGAGCAGAAATTGGTGATGGAACTTTCAGAAACAAAGAAACAGGTGCAAGCCGCCTGAGTGACGAGTTTAAACCCTGCTGCGTAGTGTAGTGGGGTTTAAACATTTGCTTTTACAAGATATTTAGTTAGACTGCGATTTATGGATTTAATGCAGGCTTTTTGGTTGGCGGTTGTTCAAGGAATAACCGAATTTCTCCCCGTTTCTTCAAGTGCTCATTTGGTTATTTTACCGCATGTTATGGGGTGGACTGACCAAGGTATTGTATTTGATATCGCCGTGCATGTGGGCACGTTGTTGGCTGTCATGCTGTATTTCAAGCGAGACGTCATAACCATAATCGGCGGTAAGTTTGATATTGTCCGCGGTCGGTGGGATACCGCCGGCGCGCGCCTTATTATGCAGCTAGTCATCGCCACAATTCCCGTAGTAGTAGCGGCTTTGCTGCTGGGGGACTGGCAAGCCAGCGTGCGAGATAACATCGCCCTTATTGCTTGGGGCTCCATTGGTTTTGGGGTTCTGTTGGCAATTGTGGACTACCCCACGCCAAAACACTCGCGCACACAAGGTGTTAGCCTTTTCCACGCGCTGATTTTCGGGCTGTTTCAGGCGGCTGCTATCTTTCCGGGAACCTCCCGAAGTGGTGCCTGTGTAACGGCCGGAAGGCTTTTGGGGTATGACCGAGAGACGGCAGGGCGCTTCGGAAGTCTCATGGCGATGCCCACAATTCTGCTGGCGGGGCTGTATAGCTTGGTGAAGACGGATTTGGCAGGCCTGAACTGGCAAAACGACGCCATGTCTCTATTGGTGGGGATGGCCTTTTCCTGCATGTGCGCCTTAGTTGGTATCCATATTCTTATGAAATTCCTAACAAAAACAGGCTATTGGCCGTTTGTGATTTACCGCGTCGGCCTCGGAATTGTGTTGCTTATGTGGTTCGCATAATTTTTACGTAAAATTTCATTTTTTTCCCAAAAAAAATTACGATGTAAAAAACATAAAAATCAGTAATAAATGAGGCAAAATAAGGCTTAATTCAGTATTAAAAAGTGATATTTGAAGTTAAAAAAGAGTAAAAAAAGGCACAAAAATGTCAAAAAAAGTTAAATTTTGACACTCATTTCAGCATTTATATATTTTCCGTAAAACAGCGCAACGAACTAACGAAAGAAAGGAAGAGATATTTCACTCTTCCTTTCTTTAAGATGTTCACAAATTTTAAGATTTAGGCATACTTATCTGCATGGCTTGAATCTCTTCTTGGAGGTTCAGTTGATCTAGAACATTAAGGTCAAGCCCAAGCTTCTCAAACCACATATATACCAGCTCTTTACCAGTAGCAGGGGGCACCAACATAAGTGCTGTAATAAGGTACTCAAATGGTAGAGTGCTTTGACCAACGCGGATGTTGTTCCATTTACTTCCTTTAAGGATAGGAGCATTTTCATTCATATTGGGAAAATACGTTCGTATTGTTAAACAAAAACCGGAGATTTTTGCCCATGCCTTTGCAGTTTTAAGCTTCTCAATGATGGCTACCAAAATAGGCCTTTGAAGCTCGTCTCTCTTGCCTATTTTCTCAAAAGAGGAGAGTTCTGTACCGTTAGGAATCTGTGTGGCGTTAAAAGCAACCAGCAAAATATTGCCAAGTTTGTTAGGAATCCTCCCTGCAAACATGGCACAGTTTTCAGGGTATTCAAAAGTTTTATGAATATTAATGGTTTCTGACATCAATGTGTTCCTTCTAGGTTCGTAAAAGTTCCGAGAAATCCTGCTGTAAACGCAGGTTAGATAAATAATTGCATACATATAGATGGATGCAGACACTCTTGTAAAGATAATTTATAGAAGGGAGGGGACTGATTACAGAAAAAGTTCCCTATACGTCAAATCAAAAATGGCCATAAAATTTGTTAACTCCGTCACGGTGATGGGTTGGGAGAACGTTTCAATACGGTATAGCCGTTCTTCGGTAATGTTCATGCGTTGAGAAAGTTCTTGTTGGCTAAGGCCACGTCTTCTTCGGTAGCGTCTTATTTTGCGCGCAAGCTTTTGGTTCCAGTGTAAAGGCAGGTCAAGTGGGTAATTCACAACGGTACTAACTCCTTGTTTATTCAACAAAAAAGCTGCTTAGTTTTAAGCAGCCGGAGGTTCGAAACCGTAACAAACGAAACGGCCAGTGCTTTTGGGCATAGCCTTGGACATAACACTGCCTCCGGCTATAACCGAAAGCAGCGTTTTGATTTCGGTGACGCAACACCGCGTTCATTAGAGGTTTCGAAGCCCCACACCTGTAACTCACAAGTGCAGGGGCACAATAGCATACGGAGAAGTCAGTTGTATATGTTTGATAGCTCAAAAAACGAATCCGCCCCACCACACACATTAAAAATGCATGGAGCAGGGCGGGAGACGTTATTCAGTAACATAGCTGTGGTGTCTAGTTACACTTCTAGTGATAGTAATTTCATATTCAAGCGAGTTGAAATTGCTATCTCCTATAAGGGAGGTGCGGAAGTATATAGCCATTGCCGTTACAAAAATAGCGGCCAATGCCCACATTAACGCGATAAAATAGAAAGTACCTGTAAAGTAAGTACTCGTGATAAGTGCTTTATCTATATAAGCAAATGCGCCAAGGCCTCCAATAATAAGAAGCAAATGCAGCCACGGCACCATAAAGTGTCGCTGAGTTGCTTTGATCTTTTCTTGAAGATCAGGTGCTTGCTTTTGTAGCTGTTTTTTCACGCCATCCATCCGATATTCCGAAAACTGCACAAGCACCAGCCAGCAAATAAACACAACAGCTGATAGCGCATAAACCCAGTACGGTGAAACACTCCAGTTGTGAAAATGAAACCAATGCATCAGCATTGTCTGCAACAGTTGGCTAATAACAAACAAAGAAGCTGTTGTAAATGTCAACGCGATCAAACAATTAATCATCACATCGAGGCCGGGAGACATAAGATACCAATATCGGTCATAGATAGGGGGAGAGAGCATAAATATGACGAAGAAAAGAAATGCAAAAACAAATGCTAACCCTATTCCTAATATAACAACTACCGTAAAGGTAAGGTAATTGAAGAAACAGCTAGCATATCCGCAGTCATACTCAGATTGAAAAATCCTCAGAGAATAAGGGAGTAGATCATCATACGTCGTAACTCCAAAGCCATAGAGTGCCAAAAATAGCTTTGATAGTGTAACAAGCATTTCTGGGTTAATAGTATTAATAACAAAAGCAACCAAGTATATTAAGGCACAAAAAGCTGCTGTGAAGAGTAGGTTATACCAAATAGTTTTTACATTGATCGGCATATTTTGAATTCCTCTAGGGTTAGAAAACGGGTTGATAGTTCAGTGAATAGTATTTGTATACTATTTAGCGTATAATCCTAAAAATGCAAGCTTTTTTATACCCAAAATGGCGAATGCCCGACAAACGTCGGGCACTCTCGAAAACAAGAAATAGAATCAGGCAGCTTGATTCTTCAAAAAATATTGAGTTTTGATAAATCTCTGCTTCAAACGCATCAATGGACCTGATTCAGAGAACTTAAGCTGAACTTTCCCCAAAAATTCGGTAAGACTCTCAGTAGACTTAAGCAAGTCTCCAAAAGCAGTAGCCAAAATTTTTTGGTCAAGCGTCCAGTCAAGTGAGTCCTTGAACTCAACAACAACTGTCTCGAACTGTTCTGCCAAGCTGTTAAGCAATTCAGTAAGTTCGCTAATTTGATCCTGATTAGGTTGAAAACCATCATCTGCAATAATGCAGACATGGTTTCCATCAGATTTTACATTAAACATAAAAGTAACCTCGCTATGTAAAGATGCTTCTTGATTTCGCAGAGTGGTATAGGTGCTTTTGGGGGTAAAAACAAGTAGGGAGGAGGAGGGGAAGAGAAAAAACATGCATTTTTTGGTGGGTTTGCTATAGTCCAACTCTATTTACACCCAAAATTGAATGAGTTGAGAGAGACTGATGGCGAAAGAGAAAAATCCTTATTCCGATACACTGAACTTGCCGCAAACGGATTTCCCCATGCGCGCAGGTTTACCTGTGAACGAGCCCAAGTGGGTACACCGCTGGTTGGATGAGGATATTTACGGAAAAATTCGTGCAAAAAGAATGGCTGAAGGCGCGGAAAAATTCATTCTGCACTTGGGGCCTCCCTACGCTAACGGCCACATGCACATGGGGCACGCACTAACGTACGTACTGAAAGACTTTATCGTGCGCTCTAAATTCATGGCAGGGTACGATAGCCCGTACGTGCCAGGGTGGGATTGCCACGGCCTGCCAGTAGAATGGAAAGTTGAAGAGGGTATCCGCAAGGAAGGCAAAACAAAGTACGATTATTCGACGAAGGAAATCCGCGACCGCTGCCGCGCCTACGCCAACAAATGGATTGACGTTCAAAAAGGTGAATGGCAACGCTTTGGCGCACTGGGCGATTGGGATAGACCTTACAAAACCATGGACTACGCTAACGAAGCCGGCATTGTGCGCGAATTGGGCAAAATGGTTGCCCGCGGTTTGGTTTACAAAGGTTTGCGTTCCACCATGTGGAGCACCGTGGAAGAAACTGCCTTAGCCGAAGCTGAAGTAGAATATAAAGACAAAGAATCCACCTGCATTTACGTTAAATTTGCAATAGAAGGCAAAGAGAACGAGTACATCGTCATCTGGACCACAACGCCGTGGACCATGCCATCTAACCGCGCCATTGCCTACGCGGCAGACGAAACCTACGTAGCCCTTAAAGTAGAAGGTTCAACGGACGAAAGCCTTGCCAAAGTGGGCGATACCCTATGGGTGGCCGCCAAACTGCAAGAGGAACTTATCCGCACCTGCGGCATAACGGAATTTGCAACCGTCGGCACACAACAAGGAACAGATTTTGATGGCTGGGTGACAAAGCACCCATTCTACGAGCGTGAATCCAAATTGCTAGAAGGCTTCCACGTTACCACAGACAGCGGAACGGGCTTTGTGCATATTGCTCCTGCCCATGGACAGGAAGACTTCCAAATTGGTCGTGAGCAAGGTTTGGAACTGCACTGCCCTGTGCTTGGCAACGGCGTGTACGATGAAACCGTAGAGATTTTCGGCGGCCAACATATTTGGAAAGCGCAGGAAAAAATCGTTGACCTCATGCGTGAAAACGGCAGCCTGCTGCACACATACAAATACACACACAGCTACCCCGTAAGTTGGCGGAGTAAATCCCCGCTTATCTTCCGCGCCACGCCACAGTGGTTTATCGCGCTGGATGAAAAAACAGAGGCTCTCAACGGCAAAACACTGCGGGAAAAAACGTTGGAAGCCATCTACGGCGGTGGCGATTTGAAAAAAGTCAACTGGGTTCCCGAGTACGGTGAAAACCGCATCGGCAGTATGATTAAAAGCCGTCCGGATTGGTGTATCTCCCGTCAACGGGCATGGGGCGTGCCAATTACCGTCTTCCTCAACCGCAAAACGGATAGCATCATTGACGACCCAAAAGTGTTTGAACACATTGCTAAACTGATAGAACAGGAAGGCATAGACGCGTGGGACAGCCGCATTGAAGCGGGTAAAGTAGAAGAGCTTTTCCCTGCGGGCTGGTTGGCAGAAAATAACGTAAACGTGGATGACCTTGACCCACAGCGCGACATTATGGATGTGTGGATTGACAGCGGAACAACCCATGCTCACGTGCTACGGGCGGATAGCGGCGAAGGCCAGCGTTTCCACCGTACAGACGGCAAGCGTCCCGCGGACTTGTATCAAGAGGGAAGCGACCAGCACCGTGGTTGGTTCCATAGCTCAATTCTAACAAGCGTAGCCTGTTACGACGATGCACCGTATGAAGAAGTTGTCACCAGCGGATTTGTGGTAGACGGCGAGGGGCGTAAGTTCAGTAAATCCCTTGGTAATGGAGTGGAGCCGCGTGAACTGTTAGACACCTACGGGATGGATATCATCCGCCTGTGGGTGGCATCGTCCGACTACAGCGAGGACATCCGCTACAGCGATGAAATTATGAAAGGCGCGTCCGACGCGTACCGTCGGTTCAGAAATACCTTCCGCTTTTTGTTGGGTAACCTGCACGGCTTCTCAGCGGAAAAAGCAATGGACGTCACCAACATGCCCGAGCTGGAGCAGTACATGCTGCACCGCTTGCATAAGGTGTTAACGGAAGTACGCACGGCGTACGATACGTACAAAATTCACCACGCCTACCGCGCCCTGTACGATTTCTGCAATACGGAACTCTCCAACTTCTACTTTGATGTACGGAAGGATGTTTTGTACTGCGATGCGAAGGAAGGCGACCGCCGTTTGGCTTGCCAAACAGTGCTGTGGCACCTGCTGCAATCTCTCACTACGTACTTGGCGCCTATCATCCCGTTCACAACGGATGAAACCTACCGCCAGTGGTTTGGGGAAAACGAAAGCGTGCATATGCAAACCTTCCACGGGCCTGAAGCTAATTGGCAGAAAGATGCCGCCTTTGAAGAGCAGTGGAATAACGTATTGAATACGCGTGACGCCGTAAACCAAAAGATTGAATCCCTCCGTGCGGAAGGAGAAGTTGGTGCCAATACGGATGTGGCGGTAACACTACCTTTAAATGGCTTAACGGCTGAACAGTGGGTGGAAGTTTTGGTTGTCTCTCAAATTGCGGAAGGGGAGGGCGTAACTGTCGCCAAAGCCTCTGGCCATAAATGCCCACGTTGTTGGATGTACCACGAAACATTGGCGGAAAGCGGCGTATGTACCCGTTGTGACGAAGCCTTAAAAACAGACGGCCATACCACCAAAGCCGCCTAAAACAACACCCATAAACAGCAAAAAGGGCAGCCACATGTGTGCTGCCCTTTTTGTATAAAATCGCTCGTAAATTTGTTATGCCGCTACTTTCACATCCGTCCTGTGGATCGGTTGAAAGTTAGCATCATGGTTTTTGTTGATTATTTGAACAAGGTTTGAAAAGTCAAAAACCTTTTTCAATTGCTTTTTTCTCTTCGCTCTGGCTTCAGTGAACTTTTTCTGAATGCCGTTCCAAATTCTTTCAGCTTTCGCCCAAATTTCTTGGTGGAAAGCTGTCTTTTGCTTAGTGACAAACTCTGACCATGATTGATCTTTTTTCCAGATCATAATTGACCACAAGTTGTCACCCTTCTGGATGTAACATGCATAGTGCTTGGCACCTTGCCAAAAAATAGTGAAGGGCTTGCTAACGCTAAAATCTTCTTGCCCAAAAAAACTACGAAGAAGAGCAGAGATTATTCTTTTGGCTTTCAGGCCGCTTTTATTTTTAGCTCTATTAAATTCAGTCATCATCAGTTCATGCATGGATTTGCTCATAGTACATAAGCTCCTTTATAGTTCTTTTCTAGCAAACGGTATGGTGGTACTAAATATACAATATGTATACATAGTTATCAGTTGTAAACAGCTTTGGCAAGTAAAAATAAAGCTTGTTTTCAACACACGCAAAAGTTGTTTTGGTAAATGTAGCCATCTAAACCCGACTATGCTATGACAAAAACATGACATCCGAAAAGAACGTTCAATCTGTTTTGCCGTTGGAGGAGAAAGAGCCTAATCAGGCGGAGAACCCTGTTCAAACGCACGGTTTTTGGCGGGCGCGGCGGTTGGGTTTTGCTGTAGCGTTAGCCGCAGCAACGGTAGATATTTTGACGAAGTTGCTTGTTTTAGCAAAAATTTCCAGCCTGCCCATAGCCGTTATTCCAAGTTTTTTTACGCTGACGTTTGCATGGAACCGCGGTGTTTCTTTCAGCTTTTTGGCAGATGCCGAAACGCCATTAAACATATTTGGCTTAATTATTCCTGCTGAAGCGTGGCTTCCGGCACTTTGGAGTACCGTGGCTGTGGTTGCCATCGGCCTTTTTGTGTGGTGGTTAGGGAAAGAAGAAAAAATACTGCCACAAGTTGCTATTGGGCTAATTATTGGCGGTGCTGTAGGTAATTTAATTGACCGTTTAGTGCACGGCGCAGTGGTTGATTTTCTACTGTTTTATTGGGATAATTGGTATTTTCCTGCCTTTAATATGGCAGATACATGGATTAGTTGCGGCGTAGGGCTTCTCTTTTTGGATGCTTTGCGGCAGAATAGCCCAACGAAAAAGAAGGGGGATGAAAAACCTGATGATGCGTAATGTACTGGTTTTGTTTGTGGTTCTAAGTTTAGCAGCCTGTGGCGGCGCACGGTTGGTAGGCAGTAAGTCTCTACCAGATGAAACGGTTGTGCTGGATGCCCCACCGCTCACGTTGCCCCCAAATTTTGATTTACGTCCGCCACGCAGCGGCGAAGGTAATGGTGAAGATGTTTTGCGTCAGTACGAGCCTCAGCCTATAGAAGAGGACGATGCATGGCTGATTAAAGAAGCAGGACGTTCCGACCCGAATATTCGTCAAAAATTAGCAGCGCCTGTTGAGCCTATGGACGCAGAACAGGAAAACTCTGGCAAAGAATCAGAAGCTATCGAGCAAGAACCGCAAAGCGAAAGTGAGTTCTGGAACATTTGGGGTGGATGGAAACCAGCAGATGAACAGAAGTAGTTCCCTTAAACAAAAAGTGTATGGGGCGGCAATGGCTGCCCTACTAACCGTTGGATTAATATCAGAAAGTGAGGCAATAACAATGCAGGAAGCAACCCTAGAGAATGGCATGCGTGTCATTATAGTGCCAGACCATCGCTCTCCTGTTGTATTGCATAGCGTGTGGTTTCAAGCAGGGAGCGTGGACGAAGCCGAAGGCGTAACAGGTATTGCCCATATGCTGGAACACATGATGTTCAAAAGCACCAAAAACCGTACAAATGAAGAACGAGAAAAGCTTATTCAACGTAACGGCGCGCAAGAAAACGCCTTTACCAGTCGCGACTATACAGCCTATTACCAAAAAGTTGCGAAAGACCGCCTTGGCCTGATGATGGACCAAGAGGCTGACCGTATGGTGAACTTGGCGTTGACGGATGAAGTATTCCAACCAGAGCGAAAAGTTGTGCTGGAGGAACGTCAGCTCAGAACCGAAAGCAACCCTGTAAACAGATTTTACGAAAAGTTGGTTTCCAAGCATTTTGGTAAACACCCTTACGAACACCCAGTTATCGGCTGGCGTGAAGATATTGAAGGCTACAAACTTCAGGATAATTTGGATTGGTACAACACCCATTATGCGCCAAATAACGCAACCATGATTTTGGTGGGAGATATCACGCTAGATGAAGCGTTACCGATGGTGAAAAAGCACTATGGTGATTTAAAACCTGCCGAAACACCTAAGCGTAAACTTCCGGAGCAGCCGCTACGAGAAGAGGAGGTACGTTTTGTAGAAGTCGATAAAGACGTGCAAGTACCGTTGTTTGTGCAGTTCTACCGTGCGCCATCTGCCCAAGCAAAAGTCGCAGGAATACACGGAGATACTGCCGATGCCCCTGCTTTGGAAGTGCTCGCAGATATTCTAGGTGGTGGGCAAACCTCTCGCCTTTATAAAGCCTTGGTAACAGAACAAAAAATAGCAGATTCTGCCAGCTCAGGATATGATGAAACAGGCGCAGGCGAAAGCAGTATTGATGTTTACGCCCAACCAAAGCCAGATGTAACACTCGACCGTATTGAAAAAGCAGTAGACGATGTAATTGCAGAACTTCTTAAAAAAGGTGTGACAGAAGATGAGGTCAGCCGCAGCATTATGGCACTGAAATCCAGCCACGTTTATGGGCAGGATGACCTGTTTAATACAGTCTACCGCTTAGGTTTATGGCTAATGGCAGGGGGAGATACTAAAGGCTACAACGCGTACATTGGCAAGGTTGAATCTGTAACAAAGGGTGACGTGCTACGCGTGGCCAAAAAATACTTTGTTAAACAACACCGCACAACAGGGCTGCTTGTGGCTGAAGAATCTCAGCTAAAGTAAACGTTATATGACTTGGATTATAGCAGCTCTTTGCTCTGCTTTCTTTCAGTGTTTGTTATCGGAAACAAACCGACGCTATAAAATATCTGGCGCAGAGCTAAACTGTGCACGCGTTTTTGTAGGTACGCTAGCTCTACTGCCTATCGTAGTATGGTTGCCGTGGCCAACAAACCCATATTTTTACTTAATTGCTTTTATTAGCGGTGCTATTGGTGGGCTTGGTATGCGCTACTTTTTTAGAATTTCAGCCCAATACAACGGGCGGGTAGCTAACCTATACAAACCGCTGAGAATATTTTTAATGTTTTCCATTTGGTTTTGTATTGATCAAAGCTTTCGTCATAATTTTTTACAAGATCCTTGGGTAATGATGGGCATTTTAGGGTGTATGGCCATAGCAATTTCCTCAGTTTTAATAATGCGGAAAAATAGTATAGGGTGGGAAGCATTTTTGGCCAGCGTACCAGTATCCATCATGTTTACTATCTCTGATGTTACAGTGAAATTAGTAATCCCATGGGATATGCTCGTAGAAAATATTTTTGTATATGTATTTATCTCATTTTTTATCACCGCATGTTTAGAAACAGTCAACTTGACCCAACAAGGTAAGTTAAAGCTTGTATTTTTACCAAGTACACTAAAGGCTGCTTTAGTGGTGGGGCCATTAAGTTTAGCAGTTCTGTTTTTTGCTGTTATGGGGTTTGTACTAGCCCCAAACCCAGCTTATGCAAGTATGATTACGCTATTAGTACCCGTCTTCTTACTTGTTTACCACCGCATAGCAAATATACCCGATGACGCCAGCCCACTGGCAGGAACAGTATTAGCACTATCGGCCTTGGCATTTGCGTTTTTAACATTGTAAGGCAAGGCGTGGCAGAAGAAGCGCAGCCATAGCCGCTTTTGTTCTTTTCTGATTGGCAGGTAGAAGGGGGGTGGTAAGCTTTACCCCACTATGTGGATTATTTTTGCACTACTTTTAAGCATCACAACGGCAATGATGGCCGAGTCTAACCGTTACTTTAAAATGGAAGGAATGCGCCTTAATTTTTTTAGAGTACTAGGTATCGCGTTGCTGCTATCACCTAGCGCTCTCATACTAGACTTTCCCCCGCCGTCTATGTTTTATGTTGCCGCTGTATTAAGTGGAACAGCTATTGCCGTAGTGCCTGCCATTAAAATGACGTTATCCGCCCATAAAATGGGGCGTGTTACAACACTATCCCTCCCTGTAGAAACATTTGTTGCTTTCGGCCTATGGTTAATGGTAGACGCCGCTTTGCGGGAGTATATGCTGGGTGATATCTGGCGTATTCCTACAGTATTAATTTCATTAGCATTGGTAGCAGTGTCCATGTTTGTCATGCGGCAAAATGACGCCAGTTGGCGAACCTTCTTAATTGTCGCGCCATTGGGCGTACTCTCTGCTCTTTCTGCCGTATTTGCAAAATATGTACTGCCGCCGTCTCAATCTATGGATGATATTATTGCCTTTATGCTCTGTGCAGATATATGGGCAGTACTCATGGGCGCTTGCTTTTTAGCACTACGAAAAGACTTTGGCACAAAAAGAGATAAGCTATGCCCGCCCGGCATGTTAAAAGCCGCTATTTTTTACAGTATGCTAGGGCTGTGCGGTCAGTCTCTCTTTTTTACGTCTATTCAATACACACCGAACCCTGCGTACATTGTTGCAATCATTATGTTATCACCCGTATGGATTATGCTGTGGCATAAAATGACAGGCACAAAAGACGATGCAAACCCACTAGCAGGTTTGGTGATGGTATTGGCAGCAGTATTATTAATTATTGTGACGAACATATAAGGAAAAAATAGATGATTTTGCAAGATTGGCAAATACTCTCCCTCTTAACAAGTTTTGCAACGGCTGTTTACATCCATGTAAACCATACACAAAAAATTTGTGGGCTTACGCTTGTGCTGCTTCGCGGTTTATTCATGGTAGTTTTACTAGGAAGCATCGCCCTCTTTTTACCGTTACCACAGCAGGACTGGTTCTTTTACTTCTGTGCCCTAGCCATTGGTTTTTGCGTTGTATGGGGAGACAAGCATTTGCTAAACGCCGCCGCCAAACATGGCGGGCGTTTAACCAGCTTATTCATTAGTATGAAAATATTCCTCCTATTTACAGTATGGAGCATCATAGAGCCGTCATCATTTTTATCGTTGCTGACACAGCCTTGGGTGATGGTCGGAATGTTAGCGTGTTACATTGCCATGGTAGCCGCTATGTTAGGGTTACGGCGGCAAGACCATACGGCGGCAGCGGTAGTAGCCGTAGTGCCGGCAGCAGTTTTTTTGAGCGGTGCGGATATATTCACCAAACTGGGGTTGGACGAAACAGCAGGGTTTGCTGATATGGTGTACTTCCTTTTGGTTGGTCAGGCAGGCTGTGTAGTTGGCAGTGCTGTACTATTAAGGAAGGATTTATGCACGCGCTATCGTCATGTATTTAGTAAAAAACACCTTAAGGGAACAGCCATTATACTCGTACCATTTTTGGCACTCGTAGTAACGTTTGTATCTGCTGTTTCGCGCGCGCCAAACCCTGCTTATGTTGGTGCCATCACAGTACTTACCACCGTTTGGTTAACGGTCTATTACAAACTAACACGTGGAGACAGCGCAAACTGGCAATCTACCTTCGTATTAGTTGCTGCTGCTATGGGGCTTACATTGCTAACAAGCTAAACATCTTTACGGGCAATAATAAGCCCGTAGGCACTGCCTACAAATTTACGTTCTTTGACAACGGTTAACCCTGCTTGTTGAAGAGCCAACAGCAGTTCTGCATGGCTAAAGCGTTCTGCTGGATAGTTAAAAAGGTTGCGAATAATGGGAAACTGCAAAAAAGAACGGTAAATTTCTTCACATAAAAAATATCCACCTGGGCGAAGAACGCGAGCAACTTCGTTAACTGCTCGGTGCCAGTCTGGCACATGGTGAATAGCGCCAAAGTTAAATACAACGTGAAAACTCGTCTCATAAAAAGGCAGGGCTGCGGCATCGCCTTGCCGTACTTTAGGTTGGGGGGTAAGCTCACGTGTATTTTTAAGAGCCAAATTGACCTGACTCGTATCAAAATCAATTCCCGTTAAATCATTAGGCTGTAGTTTTTTATGGATAAGTTCCAGCCCATGCCCACAGCCACATCCAACCTCTAAAACATCGCAACCTTGGTGTAGGGAAGTATTATTCAAAAACCAATTCATAGCCCGCGGCTGCTGGATTTTACTGCGGAGGGAACTATTGACGAAATTTTTTTCAAAAGAACTTAATTTCATAAGGGGACAGCCTTTCTTCTTTCCGTTATGCTGCTGGGCTAGATAAAGAATGGAGAAGAACAGTGCTTTTACGCAAGTTTTTTTTGAGTATGTTAATAAGTTTAGGAGTCATAATGACTGCAAATAGTGAACCTAAAATCCAAACGGTAACAACCCCAAAGGGGATAACAGCATGGCTGGTAGAAAGTGATAGCATCCCCATGGTATCAATGGAAATAGCCTTTAGAGCTGGTGCAGCTTTTGACCCAAAAGGTAAAAACGGGCTGGCAAACCTAACAAGTTCTTTGTTAGACGAAGGTGCAGGTGATTTAGATATGGAAGCCTTTCAACAAAAATTGGAAAGCATTGGTGCGCGTTTTGGAGCAGGAGCAGGCACGCTTGATTTTACAGTAAACCTCACAACTCTTTCCGAGAAAAAGGAAGCGGCTTTTGATTTATTGGCACTGGCACTAACACAACCACGGTTTGATGAAGAAGCCGTGAACCGCGTGAAAGATGCCATCATGACAGGGCTGAAACAAGCGGAAGAACGCCCTGGTTCCGTTGCTGGCAAAGCGTACCAAAAGGCTCTGTACGGAGACCACCCTTACGGTAACCCTACAAGCGGCACGTTAGAAAGCGTACCAACCCTAACACGGGCGGATATCCGCAAATTCTACGGTGAGTACATTACCAAAGCTAATATGGTTGTAAGCGTTGTAGGGGACATCACGGCGGAAGAATTGGCAAAATTGCTAGACGCAAGCCTAGCAGACTTGCCTGCTGGCAAAAAACGGGCTGAAATTGCAGAAGCACCGCAACCGATTGTGCCGCAAGTTGTACGGATTCAAAAAGATATCCCACAGTCTCACGTTATTTTTGGGCACTTGGGAATTGATCGGCACGACCCCGATTACTTCGCATCTTACGTGATGAATGATATTTTAGGCGGTGGCGGTTTCCGTAGCCGTTTTATGGACCAAGTGCGGGAAAAACGCGGACTGGCGTACTCAGTCTACAGTTACTTTGCGCCAATGCCGCACGCTGGTAGCTTTACTGCACAGGTGCAAACCAGTAATGACAAAGTGGATGAAGCCATCAACCTGATGAAAGACCAAATGCGCGATATTCAAAACAAGGGCGTAGAAAAGGATGAATTTGCGGATGACGTAAGTTACCTAACAGGCTCTTTCCCCCTTAGGTTGGACAGTAACGATAAAATCCTAGGCTACCTAACCGTTATGCAAATGGAAAACTTGGGTAAAGATTACCTAACCACATGGGCGGATAAAGTGAGCGCACTCAAACAGGAAGACATGCAACGTGTTGCCAAGCGCCTGCTACACCCTGAAAACGTCGTGACGGTCATCGTCGGTGGGGAGTAAATGTGTCGGACTTATTCAGTTACGTTGAAGAGATAGAGCTGGACGAACCTGTTGCCGCTCAGCCTGTTGTACTAAGCGTGGCAGAACTTTCCAGCTCTCTCAAAAGAACGGTGGAAGATACCTTTGGCTGCGTGGCTGTTGAAGGGGAAATCGGCACGTGTTCCCACGCAGGGTCAGGCCACAGCTACCTAACACTGAAAGACCAAAAAACAGATGCAACGCTAGATGCCGTTGTGTGGCGTAGCCGTACGGTTAACCGAGATTTACTCAAACAAGGTAATCTATTAGTAGCACATGGGCGGCTAACAACCTTTGCCCAGCGGAGCCGTTACCAGTTGGATATCGAACGTGCCGAACCTGTAGGGTTAGGGCAACTGCTTAAACTGCTAGAAGAACGCAAACAGCGTTTAGCAGAAGAGGGGCTATTTGACGTAGAACGTAAAAAGCCTATCCCATTCTTGCCGAAAAAAATCGGTATCGTAACGTCACCAACGGGTGCCGTTATTCAGGATATGCTCCACCGCATTTCAGCGCGATGCCCGCGGCCTGTTATGCTGTGGCCCGTAGCCGTACAAGGTGTTGGGGCAGCAGAGCAAGTTGCTGAAGCCATTGCAGGCTTTAACCAACGGGAAGAAAAGTCTGACGTTATCATCGTCGCACGCGGTGGCGGAAGCTTGGAAGACTTGATGGCCTTCAACGAAGAATGTGTGGTAAGGGCAATTGCAGCATCTGATATTCCTATCGTATCAGGCGTTGGGCACGAGCCTGACACAACACTTTGCGACTACGCGGCAGACCTGAGAGCGCCCACACCCACAGCAGCGGCGGAAGCAGTAACACCCGTGCGGGAGGATTTGCTCTATACACTCACAACGTTAGAGCAACGGCAAAAAAGAGCTATACAGCAGGTAATCTTAGACAAACAACGTTTTTTAGATATGCTGGAAAAAGGACTGCCCGACTTAAGCCAAATGCTAACGCAGGTAAAACAACAGCTGGCAGAAGCACAACGGCGGCTAAACACATCTTTCACAACGAAATTAACCCGTTGGCAGGACAAGGTAAGCCACCTAGGTCACGTATTAACAACCCTCTCGCCGGAAACATCCCTTAAACGCGGGTTTATTTATGCGACAAAACCAGACGGAACAGTTGTAACAAGCGCCCAAGCGCCCGTAACGGATGTAATGCTGACTTTCCACGATGGTACGCGGGAAGCGACGCTGAAATAATGTACCTGCTCATACTAATATTCACACTGTTTGCTGCCATCCCCACATGGGCGGTAGAGCTATATGGAGCTTGGCAGCAGGGTGGTTATATTTATGGCCAAGCTGAGGCAGGCGCGCAAGTAACCATAAACGGTAAAAAAGCGATAACAGCGGAGGACGGACGGTTTTTATACGGGTTAGACCGACACTTTAAAGCAGAAGCCGTTGTACAAATAAAAAACGCAGAAAAAACATTTGAGCGGACACTCATTATCGAGCCAAGGTCATACAAAACACAGCATATAAAAGGGGTATCTTCTAACAAAGTAAACCCAAATACCAAAGAGCTGGAACGCATCCGCGCGGAAAAAGCAGCCATCACCAAAGCCCGAAAAACACTATCAACGGCGAACTTTCCTATAAAAATGGCCTACCCTGTATCAGCACCATTAAGTGGCGTATATGGCTCCCGCCGTACATTCAATGGGCAAGAAAGAAGTTGGCATAAAGGGGCAGATTTAGCCGCACCAAGCGGCACACCGGTGGTAAGCCCTGCAAGCGGCAAAGTGATATTTGCCGATGAGACATTTTTCAGCGGTAATATAGTCATCGTTGACCACGGGTTTGGCCTGTTCGGCCACTTTGCACACTTAAAGGATATCACCGTACGTGTGGGGGAAGAGGTAGATACGAAAACCATTCTTGGTCATGTTGGGTCAACAGGACGCTCCACAGGCCCGCACCTACATTGGGGGCTTTATTTCCAAAATGTTGCGGTAGACCCCCTCCTATGGCTACAATAGAGGTAATTGGTTAGGAAAGAGCAGGGCAATGATACTGATTAAGTTTGTTTTAAGCATGCTGCAAAGCGTTGTCACCATGGGAGTATTGGCATTATCTGTCGATTTTTATAACCCTGCTGTCTTTGCTTATGAAATTCCTCAAATTCTTGAAACACTTGTTGTCGCAGGGGTTGTAGGTGTGTCCCTCTTTTGGGCTATTTTGCATGTGGTTGTCGCTGGTTTGCTCGGGTTGGCAGCAAATGGTGTCGTAGATGGCATCCGCATGGGGCTGCTATTAGGGGTAGGGCTTGGCATCTCTCGCCTATGGCCGCACTGCCTTGCTTGGGGTGCTGGTAGCGTTATTGCTGAAGGCCCGCTATGGCACGCTATAGGGCTTGGCGTCATTGCTTTAGTGTTATTGGTACTGAACAGCGCCATGCGGTATTTTTGGAGTACTGTTCAGGGCGGCATTTTTGGCGGTAGCCACTAACGCAAAATTTTCTCAATTTCAGCTGTAATATTTTGCCAGTCATCACCTGATAGGTGCAAAGGAATTGCCGTAATATTTTCGGCCTGACGTTTCGTCAAACGGGCAAAATCTTTCTCTGTTGTCACAAGTGTCGCGCTATTTTTGTTAGCCTGATTTTTTAAATTTTGGATGTCTTTTTCAGTATAAAAATGGTGGTCAGCAAAGGCAATTTTTTGCAAAATTTTTAGCCCGTTTTTCTCAAGTTGGCCAAAAAATTTATCAGGATAAGCTAACCCTGCAAAAGCAATAATATTTTTATTTTTTAATGGTTTAAGCGCTTCATTCTCAAGTGTTGCTTTAAGGCGGTAAGCAGGGGTGTGAAAGTACTTGGGAGTACCCTCCACAGGGTTCATCACAACAGCAAAGTGCGCGCGTTTAAGGGCGGGCAAAGGGTCTCTTAATGGCCCTGCCGGAAGGCAGTAACCATTGCCAAAAGGGTGCTCGCCACGAAGGATAACAATATCGACATTGCGCCCAATATCATCTCTCTGAAAACCATCATCCAAAATCAAAAGAGTCGCTCCTGAACGTTCCGCCCGAGCTGCCACCGCAGGGCGTTGACGACCCACCCAAACCTGAACAGGCAAGTGTGCCAATTGGCGGTGAAGCATAACAGGCTCATCGCCAACATCTATGGCAGTGCTAGTATCGGTAACTTGGGTTGGCTCAGTGTGTTTACCGCCGTATCCGCGGCTAAGAATAGCCACTTGGTAACCATTTTCAGCAAAATGGCGGGCTAAAGCAGCAACAAAAGGCGTTTTGCCGGCACCACCCGCTGTTATATTGCCAACGCTAATAACGGGAACACCTGCCCAATACTGGTTCTTCAAACGTTGCCAACGGTGGATGGAGCGCCCCATAAGGTACAACTGGCTAACAGGCCACAAAAAGTAGGCTAGCAAGTTCTTATTCTGCCAGTGTTGGGGCGTTTTCATGGAAAAAGCCTACTCCGTTTGGTCAATAAGGTTAAGCAATAATGTAGACGTCACCGCAGTAGCACCTGCCAAGTGCGGCATTGTTTGGTTGATGTGTAGTTCCTGCTTTTCGCGAGCATCGTCATCAGTTAAGTAGGGAAGAACCTCACAGGCCAGCTCTTCCAGCGTAGAAACAGTTTGAAGAACCTTCTTCTCAGTTAGCCACGGCAACATATCTTTAAAGTTAAACATATAAGGGCCTGTAAAAGTAGTTTTACCCAGTTTAAGCGGTTCTAACGGGTTGTGCCCACCATGCGGAACAAGCGAGCCACCAATAACAACAACATGCGCCAGCTTCAACCAAAGCCCCATTTCGCCCAAAGTATCGGCAACGTAAAGAGAGGTAGCGGTAGAAATATCCTTATCCTTCGTACGTTGCTGAGCACCTATCTGGCGGGAAATTTCTGTACCGCGGTGAGGGTGGCGTGGCACAATAATCGTCAATAAATTCGGTATGTCTTTTTCAAGAATCGCATGAAGTTTTGCCGCCTGCGTTTCTTCCCCTGCATGGGTACTGGTAATCGCCAAAACAGGGCGGTCACCAATCTGTTCTTCCAAGTCGCAAAGGTCTACGTCATCACACTCAAGGGGCATCGCATCAAATTTCAGGTTCCCTGCGGCTTTAACCTGCTTAATACCCAAGGCACGAAGGCGGCGAGCATCTTCTTCCCTCTGTGCTAAAGCTTGAGGAATTTTGCGGATAATCGGGCCAAAAAACCAACCATATTTGCGGTAGCGCGGAAAAGAACGGTCTGAAACACGAGCGTTCAACAAAACGGGCTTAGCTGTAGTAATCAGTTCCGGCCAAAATTCAGATTCTACAAAAGCCGTAAGGGTTGGCTGCCATGTACGGTAAAAAAGCGCAACGCACGGCCAAAAATCAAAAGGAATATACTGGTGAAAAACCCGCTGCCCTTCAGGAAGTTGAGGCAAACGCTTGGCAATAAGGTTGGCTGAAGTCCGTGTACCCGTTGTGATAAGAACATGCACATCCGCTCGCGTAATTAAAATTTGCTCAACAAGCGGTAAAATACTGAGGGATTCCCCAACTGAAGCGCCATGAATCCAAATAAGAGAAGCTGTGGGACGAGGTTTTGTCGCAAAGCCAAAACGCTCTGGCAAGCGAGATAAACTCTCTTTCCGCCACAAAACACGCCATAGCAAAATAACAATCACAAAAGGCAGTAAAACAAGCCACAAAAGGCGGTAGAGCCAGATTGTCATGCAGACCACTCCTTATGTCCAACAGCATCATCAACCTCTTGCGTCAGTGTTTGAAGAGATGTTTCGATTTGCATTAAAAACGCAATCCGTTCTTCTTTGCTGGCTTTTCTATCAATCATCAACGGTTCGCCATAACGCAATACAAAAGTCGTAAACGGGTAGGGAAGAACAAAACGGTCCTTCGTATTAAGCTGCTTGCCACGGGTTGTGCTCACAGCGCAGGGGATGATAGGCAAGCCGGAAAGGCGCGCCAACTCAGCAACGCCTTTAGCACAGGTGTAGGCTTTTTGCGGCGGCGCATCTGGGGTAATAAGAAGGGAACAACCATTTTTTGCATCAGCCAGCATTTTGCGTACGCCAGTAGCCCCTCCCTGTGTAGAAGAACCCTGAACAGTTTTATGGCCAAAAAGCTCAAGGGTATAGGCGATAATACGGCCATCCTTATGGTTAGAAGTAAGCACGGTAACATGAACATCGTTAGGGGCAAGGTAGGGGATAAGACTCAAGCGTCCATGCCACAAAGTCAAAATAACAGGCTGGTCACTTTGCCAAAATTGTGTGGCGTTAAACTCATGCTCACTTTGCCAACGGCTGGTATAACGCAGCAACAAAATGTAGGCGGCAATTACTGCCGCCAACATTTTTTGAAACCACCGCTTCTGAAAGAGGTGCTTAAGCCTCACAAGATGTATCATCTCCTTTGCAACAAGACTTACGACCATACCAAAAGCTCAGCAAAATACCGCCACCAGCATAGCTGATAAAGTCACCAATAACCCACATTTGAAGGATTTTTGCAGGAACAGGCTGTGTAGCATAAGTAATCATCATCACCCCTGTAACAAGCAAGGTAAACAAAATACCGAAGCGTAAACCTTCACGCCAACCCGTATTTGTAAAACCTGCTTTAAAAATAATAGCGGCAATCACAGCCATAAGAATAATCCCCCCGTTTAACCAACCCAACATGCTTTGCATTTCAGGGTGAGGGCGCCATAGGTTAGCTGTTTGCTGGTACATATCGGCCATAATCATGCCGTGCCAAACCCAAGCAACTACCGTAAACCAAACGGCCATAATAACCATACCGATGATAATTTGCGGCTTACAGCACAGGGAAAAACCCGTAATCGGGCAGGCAAACCCGCTGCCGCCGCAACATTTTTTATTGTTAGAATCTGTCATGATGAATTCCTCCTTTATCGGATAAGAAGTCTAACAGATTCTAACAAAAGAGTGAATAGTTCTACCAAACTACTACGCAGGGAAAATCCTGCTAGCTGCCAAGTTAATAACAATACGAACGGTTTCTGTCAGGTGCTTACAGCCTAGTAGTTCTTGAAGGAGTTCCAGCTTATCATAAGTGTTCTCTGGCAAGGTAAGCTGGTAATATTTTGCTCTTTCTTTACCTACCTTATGTACACGTGCATGTTGAAGAGCTTTAGATGAAAAATTCTTCAATGTAGACTTTTTTGTAAGGCAAAAATTTACAGCATATTCAATAACTTGGCACCACGCATGAACACGCCAATAAGGAGCTAATTCGTTAAGGTTATCACGGTTCTTTTGATAAAATGAAAACTGATGTTTTCGCCGACGTTTTATTGCAGTCATAAGATTACCTCTTCAAAAGATGGAAAGTGCAAAAATTATTAAATTATTTCCCAATATTGTAAAGAAAGAAAAATGAGATACTAATGGCAAGAAGCCACCTCATGACACTACAT
>JAPPOO010000065.1 GCA_028817875.1 Alphaproteobacteria bacterium
GTTTATATGCGGGATGAAATTAACCGTGTAGAGCAAGTACCTGTTACTAATCCTGATGGTTCTACGACGTACATAACGAGAGAGATTCCTTTAAGTAAGGAGGAGCAGGCAGAGCGAGATAAGCTAGACGGAATTATGAAAGACGCTCTGGAAGAAATCCAGCATTTGTCTGCCAGTGAGTATCAAGATGATGATGCAACAAGGAAAGTACTGGATTCTTGGGAAAAGGAACGTAAGAGGCTACTTGGTAAAAGTTTTTCAAGTCGTACATCTCAGGAAGAAAAAAGTTTAGCACGGCGAGGGCTTGCAGATTCTAGCGCAGCATTAAATATTCGGCGCCAACGTCAGCTGGATGAACAAGAGTCGGAAAGGCAGTTGGAAAACGAACGAGATTTGTTGAGTGAGAATATTCGCAGTACAAGAATTGGGTTGCAACAAAACTTGTATGGATTAGTGGCAGGGCAGGCAGATAGTAGCACGGTAGCACGTCAACAGTCTGCGATTCAGGGAAGAAGTCTACTAGCGGCAAACACGGCAGCACGACAAGCTTCACTAAATGACTACTATAGCTATCAGCTTCAGGAGGCAGCTAAGCCAACCGTATTTGGGCAGTGGGCAACAACAGCGCTAACGGTAGGAGGTGCAGCCGTAGGGGGGCCTGCAGGAGCTTCAGCTGGTAATAGTTTGGGCAACGGTTTGTTTGGAACAGGGAGATAGAAAGTGAAAAGTGAGGAAATAACAAAGTGGTTGGAAGAGAGCTTTAAACCATGGAAAGCTGAAATGGAACAATATCAAATAGAAGAAAAACAAAACTTTGCGCAACTAAAGGTTAAAAACCTTAAAAGTATGATAGGAGCTATATTGGATGGAAAATATAAGCAAGCTGTTAAGGAGTGGAACTACTTAAAAATCAATCCAGTAATAAAGGATATTAAGCTAGTACAAGAAGAAGACGCTATTGTAGTAACAACTCAAAATAACGACAAAGAGACAATCAAAATTGATGATATACTACAGGAAGTAAGTAGGTTATCTACTTAGCTTCTTCTAGGAGCCTATTTTTAATGTCTTCTGCAAGCAGACGGTCAGCATCGTCATCATGCAGTTCAGAAACGATAATTTCAGACATGAGGTACTGCCAGTCTTCTTCAAGACCCTGAGGGAAGACACGTTGGTCTAGGTAGATTTCCCAGAAAAGAGCAACTTCATTGCTAATTCTTGGGTCAATAATGCTTTGGCGTTGGTAGCCTAGTATAGCTGTATCGTGCAAAGAAACAATGACTTGCTTACGTGTATGGTAAGAAAGGTCTCCTCGGTAACCTTGGCCAATAACAGGCTCAAGACTTTTGTAGAGGTCTTCTTCATTTTGAATAAGCTCAGGTTCGCAACGGTCATCAGTTGGTATAATGTACCCAAAACGGGCGATTAAGTCGGCCGTTGCAGGAGGGAAATCAAAGTCAATTTGGTCGCCGTCACGGGTTAAAAGAATATTGTAACGCTGCGGCTGCAAAGGCGAGCCTGTAATATATTTTTCGTCTTGTTCAATCATATGTGTCTGCATTTTTAAAATCTTTCACAAACAAAAGTATAGGTTTGTGCGGAAAAGTCAATATTTACAGGCATTGTATGTAGAAAATTGTTGCAAAAAAGTAAGGTGAATAACATGGAAGAAAGTTTAGATGTGCGGCTAGCAAGAATAGAAGAGCGATTAAATTATGCTGTTCAACAGCTAGAAAAGTTGATGGTAGAATTTCAAGGGGTTGCAGAGGTAAAGCGACAAGTAACTCGGTATAGTCAAGATATCAGCCAAATACAGCGTATCATATACCAAGCACGAGGTATGGTGCTTATTGTAAGTGCTATGGTAGCATTTGTAGCAGCACTGATACCTGAACTACTAATAAGGTAAAAGGAAAATGCTACATAATATTTTACCAATTGTAAGTACAGTCTTGTCTCTAGTTAAGGAAAAAAGGGAAGATATTGCCAGTAAAGCTTCAGTAAAGCCTGAGTTAATAGACCACGTAAGTAGCGTGCTCGAAAAATATCTAACAAAAGAAGAAAAGGCTTTTAAATGTATATCAGACGAAATCGAAAAAGCCCGGCAACATGATATTTCAACGCAAGTGCATAGTGTACCTGCTATAGAATTGCTGAGGGGAGGTGTGCGGCCGATTATCACGTATATAGCTATTTTTTGGTATGTGTATGCACGGGTAAATGATATCCAACTATTGACAGAAGATTACGCCATAATTAGCGGGATAATAGCATTTTGGTTCGGCTTTCGTCCTTTTGAAAAGTATAAGGGGGAATAAAATTAAAAAGAGTGGTTTATTTGTGTTTACAACTTTCAGTTGCGAGTATATGATGAGCACACATAGTACAAATATTGAAAGGATTTCCCCGTGAGTACAACTTCTCTTTTCCCCCAGATAGAGCCTCAAGCAAGAGTCAGAAGATCCCGTTACATTTGCGATACATTGCGCGGCATGATAGCAAGTGGGCAGCTAAAACCTGGTGATAGGTTGCCAACAGAAGAGGAGCTGTGTAAGCACTTTAAAGTTTCTCGTACAACTCTACGAGAAGCCGTTCAAATGCTAAGATTTAGTGGTTTACTGCGTGTTTCTCCAGGTCGAGGGAGTTATGTACAGCAGCCAGATTTGAATAGCTTGTTGGATGACATAGCTTTGTACAGCAAAACATTGGGGGGAACTTACGCTGAAGCAAAAAACTTTAGCATAAAAACATTAGAAAATGCTCTGCTAACATCCCATAAAGCTCCATTAGACAAGCGTAGGGCTTTATTTGATCATATTGTTCATAGGCAAGATATGCCAGAGCAAGCAGAAAAAAGAGAAAGAGAATGGCAAGTAACTCTCATGTCTCTAACAGAAAATCGCATTGCTGTTATCGTTTTGGAAATGCTGTTAGCAATTCAAAAAGAAGAGAGAATCAAAAAATTTAGTGATCCTGATGAGGTGATGAGAACAATTCAAACTCAAATACGTTTAAATAGTGCAATTGTTGAAGGTGAGTTGGAAGTAGCTCAAAGAGTTCTAAGAAGTTATCTAGGAGGTGATGATGTTTCAGAGTCGCTCAGCAG
>JAPPOO010000054.1 GCA_028817875.1 Alphaproteobacteria bacterium
TATACTCCAAGAAAGAACTATACGCAAATACTTTAATTTTTCAATCTCACTCGCTCATTAATATAACGGCTTACCCCTTTAGCCAAAGCTCTTGCCAGCCTTGTTTGGTACCTTTGGCTTTTAAGGTTTTTCTCCTCAGTAGGGTTAGACAAATAAGCCAATTCTACTAAAATGGACGGAATATCTGGTGCTTTCAAAACCCGAAAACCTGCAAACAGCACTTTGCCTTTTCTTAATTTAGTCACCCCACCTAACTCTTTAAGAACTTTTTGCCCTAATGCTGAAGAGCGGTTCATTGTCTCTCGCTGCGTTAAATCAATAAGGATATTTTGAACTTCTTTACTCTCTTTACTAATATCCAATCCAGCAAATAAATCACCATCATTCGCTTCACGCGCTAAACGTG
This sequence comes from Alphaproteobacteria bacterium, assembly GCA_028817875.1. Classification (GTDB taxonomy): domain Bacteria; phylum Pseudomonadota; class Alphaproteobacteria; order UBA2136; family JAPPOO01; genus JAPPOO01. Next base: position 407 of record JAPPOO010000054.1, read on the forward strand.
CTGCCTCCTTATCCGAAGATCTTTCTGAGAGAACGTAAACCGACCCTCCCCGCACTTTTCGTACTTTATGGGCATCAGCATGTAAACTTATAAATACATCCGCATTTCTTCGCTGCGCCATTTTCACACGCTCAGAAAGCTTTACGTATTCATCCTTATCTCGCGTTAAATAAACTTTCACATTTTTTTGCCTCTCAAGTTCTTTTTTTAACTTCTTGGCAATCTCCAAAACAATGTGCTTCTCCCGACTCTTCTTAAGCCCTACCGCACCAGGGTCCACCCCTCCATGCCCTGGGTCAAGCATCACAATAATAGGGTCTTGCTTTCTCCGAGGAACCTTAGGCCTTACAACAGGCGCTAAAGGAGCTTGCTTTGTAAGCTCAGCAACTGAAGGGACTTTTTTTGAACTTTTTTTATTACCCAAAACTTCTCGAGGGCGTAAATCAATGACAATGCGGTACTTCTTATTTTGTTGAGAAGGTGGAATGCTAAAAACCGTTGGGGTAACAGGGGCTTTTACATCTAAAACCATCCTTACCACACCAGGTTTAAAAACACCCTGACGCATTTTTTGAATAAGCATTTTTTCGTTTTTAGGTAGCAACACTGACGTTAAGTCAGGTTTAAAAAGAATATTTGAGAAATCTAGAACCACCCTGCTAGGGTTTGGCAGTGTAAAAACACTTGGTTTGGCGCTTTGAGTTACCTCCAATACAATTCGTGTTTTAGCACCATGCTGCCCAACACGAATTTTTTCCACAACTGGCTTAGCAACAGCCGTTGCTGCAACAAAAAATAAAATAATAAAACTGCATAAACGGACGAATTTCATATTTCCTCAACATAGATAAAAATAACCGTTGCCGCAGCAGTTAATTAAACGTATTATGGCTGTGTGTGACGTTAAGGTCGCACCGCGAATTAGGATTAAAAGATTTCCACCCGCGTACCGTAATGGCGGCCATAATTACCCCCCATAGCGGCGCGCCCATAGGTGGAGACCAAATTGAAATAACTGCGCCTTAAGGTGAATTAGGTTGCGGGCAACAGAAATTTAAAGGGTTGGGCTTACCCTGATTATTTGAAACAACCGTTCCTACATCCTCTATGTAGCAGTGTGTTCTTTAATTTTATCAGTTCCCCTCTACCTCCCCTCTGTTCCCTCCACCCATAGCTCATCAGCGCTTTAATACAGGAGTACCAAACTCATGTCTAAGCATATGCTCATAGACGGAACGCATCAGGAAGAACTACGCGTCGTCCTTATGGAAAACGATAAAATCCAAAATTTTGAATTAGAAACAACAGGAAAAGCACAGATAAAGGGAAATGTTTACGTTGCAGAAATCAGCCGCGTAGAACCATCCCTCCAAGCAGCTTTCATCACCTACGGTGGTAACCGTAATGGTTTTTTAGCGTTTGGAGAACTTCACCCTTCTTTCTTTGACGTGCCTAAAGCTGAAAAAGATGGGTTGTTAAAAGAGCTGGAAGAAATTGCTGAACGCCGCCGCAATCGTAACGCTCCAGAAGAAGCAGATGAAGATGCTGCTCACAAAGCCGCTGCTTTAGCTGAAGAAGATAGCAATGAAGCAACCAGTAAAGAGCAGCTTTCTCAACAGGAAATGGATGAAGACGCTCGTGCCCTTGCCATCGCAAATGGCCTCAACCTGCCCGATGATGAAAAGCCAAAAATTCGTAGAGCTGGACGTAACAAAAAACAAGAAAACGAGCCTGAGCAAAAAGAAGAGCGCAAGCCCCCTATTCACCGACGTTACAAAATTGAAGACGTATTAAAAGAAGGGCAAAAAATCCTTGTTCAAGTTGTAAAAGAGGAACGTGGAAACAAAGGCGCGGCTCTCACAACGTACTTTACCTTGCCTGGGCGTTACACTGTACTTATGCCAAATACCCCCTACGCGGGAGGCATTTCTCGCAAAATATCTGATAGCAAGGACCGTAAAGCACTTAAAGAGGTATTTGATGACTTAAATGTCCCCCTAGATATGGGGCTTATCATCCGTACAGCTGGTGTAGGACAAGACTCAAAAAGTATCAAAAAGGACTTTAAAAACCTCACAACTCTCTGGAGCAACATTCAAAAAAGTTTCAAGAAAAAAGACGGCGGCATCCGCTGCCTACATGAAGATGGCAGTGTCATTATTCGTGCTTTAAGAGATATGGCGAAAGATGACGTCACTGAAGTTATTATCGAAGGCAAAAGGTCCTACGAACAAGCGAAGTCTTATGCAAAATCTTTAATGCCCGAAGTTGCTAAAATTATTAAAGAGCATAAACATGAAACACCATTATTCGTAAAAAATGGTATTGAACAACAGCTAACAGAATTGCATCACACACGGATAGAGTTACCATCAGGTGGTTACCTAGTTATTCACCCAACAGAAGCTCTTGTATCGGTTGATGTAAACTCAGGCCGTGCCACACAAGAACGCAATATTGAGGAAACAGCTTTAAAAACAAACCTTGAAGCTGCAACTGAATTAGCACGCCAAATGCGCTTAAGAGACTTAGCAGGGCTTATTGTTGTAGATTTCATTGATATGGAAGAAACACGTAATGCTCGTGCCATTGAACGCGCAATGCGTAAAGAAATCCGTAAAGACCGCGCCCGCCTACAAGTCGGCAATATTTCAGACTTTGGATTGATGGAGATATCTCGCCAGAGGCTTCGCCCCTCTTTTGTAGAATCCCACTATACACAATGCCCAAATTGTAATGGAACAGGACAAGTACATACACTTGCTTCCTCTGCCCTGCTTGTATTGAGACGGTTGGAAGAAGAGGATGCACAAGAGGCTGACCGTTTGGTGGTTACAACCTCTTCTGACCTTATTATTTACATGCTAAACCATAAGCGCGAGCTTATCCGTGATATGGAGGCGAAATATAAATATCAAATTTTATTCAGAACCGATAACAAACACATTGCACCTGATTTTAGATTAGACATTGTACGCGTTAAGTCAGACGGCTCTGAAAACAGCCAAACACAAGAAATTGTACTAAGAGAGCAGGCAGAACAACCACCTGAATTACGCTACCGCCGCCAAAACAGAAAAGGACGCAATAAAAAAAACGATAACGATAAAGAAACAACAAACCGTCGTCGCCGTACACGCCGTAATACAAAAGAAGCCGATGCGGAAAATAGTTCAACGACTGAAAACAACACTTCCAAAAAAGAAGCCTCTACTGAAGAGAAGCCTAAAAACCGTGGGCGCCGCAGTAAAAAACAAGTTGAACCAAAAACTACAGAGGTAGAAAAGTCTACAAAAAAAGAGGGTTCTGCTCCTGAAAAAGAACAGACTAAAAAACCACAGCGCCGCACAGCTAAAAAAAGTGAGGATGATAAAAAAATAAAGAAAGAGCCCGTAGCAACAACAAAAGAACAGGCACCTAAAATTGTAGAGGATAAACCGCTGCAAGTTGAAACAATTGGTGCCGATGGCAAAACGGAGTCAAAACCTCAACAAAAAAATCCTGCAACAACATTCCAACGTTGGTGGAGCAAGGCCTAAAACACACAGCAGGAATTTATTTTTAAAGGAGCCACATAGAAGTGGCTCTTTTTCTTGACATCTATTGTTGCACTGCACACTATATAAAAATACACTGGCATTGTGTAAAAAAATAAAATAACAAAAGAGAACATATACTATGTCTAAAAAATCAAGTACATCGCGTACAAGTACAGCAAGTAATAACTTTGTCCAAACATGGCTAGACTCTGTTAGTCAATCTTGCAGCAGCACATCTTCACTTTCCCAAAATATTTTGTCCTGCCAACAGATAACAGAAGACGCACTACAATGTTGTCAAACAGGTATTGAATGCGCAGCAACCACAACTCGCCGTCAAGAATCTGCTTTAACGGAAACACTCAGCAACACAGCCGAACTAGCTCAAAATTTACAACAATGTACGAATACAACACAAGCTTCCCAAGCTGTGGCTAACTATATGCAACAAAATTGTGAAACAGCAACACAAGCAGCGCAGGATATTACAAGCATTTATACTCAAGCTTTGCAAAACGTTCAGCAATCTTTCACACGTAGCCTGACAACAGCCTCTGAAAATTGTTTACAAACCCAACAAGATATTGCAGCTACAGTTACACAAACGCCAGCCAGCAGCACATCATCTTCTTCCACATGGTGGCAGCAAAATTGGTGGCAACCAACAACCTCTTCAACAACAGGTCAAAGTACATCTACATCTCAAAACAGTACAACAACAAATACTGCTTCTGCGGCAACAACTTCTGGAAGCAGTAGTACTAGCAGCACAACGTCCCGTACAAAGCAGACAAGCCGTAGTACAACAGCAAAATCAACAGGTAGCTCAGCTAGCAAGGCCTCTGCCAGCTCAGCAAGAAGGGCTGCTACACGCAAAACAACGGCACGCACTGCAAGCCGCTAGTATCTTCTCATAAAGATATCTGCTAAAATGAGGGAAATGTTACTACGCATCGCCCTCATTTTTTTAACTATTTTAGCGTATACTCCCTCCATATCTTGGGCAAAAGGTGTACGCATCCTGCTAGATGCAGAAGTCCAAACATGGCTAGAGGAACTTGCAGCTCCACTCTTAAAAGCCTCTAATATTCCCTATGATAGCATCCATTTCCATATGATTATGGATGATGACATCAATGCTTTTGCAACCCCTGGAAACCGTATTTTTTTTAATACGGGTCTTATTTTAGAAGCTAGCAATACGAATGAAGTGCGCGGTGTTATGGCGCATGAAATTGCCCATATTCAGGCTCAACACCTATTTGAACGATATGACGATATTGCGACAGCACGCTGGTCTGTACTAGCTGGGGCTTTAGTAGGGCTAGGCGCTGCTGCTGCTGGTAGCCCTGATGCCGCTCTAGCAGGTATTTTAGGAGGACAAGCCTACGGCACAGGAAATCTGCTTCGCCACAGCCGTACCCAAGAGCGAGAAGCTGATAATTATGCTATCCAAACACTACATAAGAGCGGTTACTCTACAGCAGGTATGGTAAATTTTTTTAAAAAATTGCGTAACAATTCTCTACTAACATACAATGCTCCACCACCTCATTTACTCACACACCCGTTGCCCGCAGAACGCTTAGATGCTTTAAAACACCGAAATAAACACGAGCATGATGGCCTAACCCACTTGGATTTAGAAGACGACCACCGCTTCAGCCGTATTCAAGCAAAAATATATGCTTTTACTCATACGCCTAGCCAAACATTAAGACAATACCGAGGCGAAACAACTGCTGACAAGCTTGCCCAAGGCCTTGCCTACTTGTACCAAGGAAAATTTAAAGAGGCTGTAGAGAGGCTTCGCTTTTTGATGGATAAAAACAGTGATGACCCTTTCCTACATGAGCTTATTGGCCATATTTCCCTTGATAGCGGTAACTTACCACAAGCTGAAAAAGCTTTTGCCAGTGCCTTACAACTTAATAAAAATATCCCTCTTATTCGCTACCACTATGCACGCTCTCTGCAAGCTCAGGGAAAATATGTACAAGCCCTTCCTCAATTGCAAGGCGTACGTTATGCAATGCCCACATGGCCAAGCGTATGGTACAACCTTGGCACAACTTTTGGGAAATTAGAAAAGTTAGGGGAAAGCCACCTATCTCTAGCTGAATATTACTACCTAAAGGGAGATTACCCAACATCTCGCCAACAGTTAGAACTAGCAAAACCTTATTTAGACCAAAATAATAAAAAACTAACGGCTCAAAAAGCTAACCTTATTCAAGCTTTAAATAAAGCTGAAAAAGAATAATTCCTTTTATTTACAATGCTCCAGGGTCACTTGTTAAGTAGCCGGTACTATCAATTGTACCACTTACCACTGTAGCACCACTTAAGCCGCTAGAACTTCCCCACCAGTTATTCTGAGCTTTAACTTCCTGACCGTTAGTATCTACATATATTGGGTCTACTCCACTACCTGCAATACGGTTATTTCCTGTACTGCCAGTAGCCCCACCACCCATATCAATATTAGTGAATACGTTTCTAGATGAATGGTAGTCACCAATACGTACAGCTCTATGGCCATTACTTGTTAAATCATTTCCTTCAATTTTAATATCTGTAGCGGTTGCTGTATGTCCACTTGGTGAGTATAGCTCTATACCTTGGTTTGCATTGTTTACTAACGTATTACTCACAATATTCACATTATTAAGCTCCCCTCCATTAGCAACTCCCCACTCTCCAACTTGAGCAAATAAAGCAGAATGGCCAGTATTTTCAATACGGTTTTGAGTAAACTGCAAGTCATCTATCACCCCACCACCATCAACATATAAAATTGAACCAATATGTGTTGTTGCACTAATATGGTTACCATTGATAGTCGTACTAATAGCCTTACTGTCCACCCCCGTTACACGTATCTCAACACCTTGGTCGCCTTGGTACATAGAGTTATCCCGAACAATCAAGGCATCCATCACAGCACCGCTATCTAATGTCGCATAAATATTTTCGTTTGTACTTCCTTGAATAGTATTCTCACTTACAACAACACTTGTCACACTGGCTAAGCTCTGCGCTTGTACATAAATACCGCGCCCGCCTGCACTCTGGATAATATTCCCCGCAACTGTAGTTGATGTCATCTTACCACTATTCTGGGTATGCAAAAGAACCCCATCTGCTCCACTGCTAGCAATACTATTCTGCTGAAGCAATACATCTTGCACACTGTTTTGGTTATCAATGTAAATACCAGCTACCGTATTATTGTTAAGCGTATTGGATGTAAATTTTGAAGCTTTTAATGTACCCGCCAAAACCTGAACACCAATACCATCTTGTGTATTACTATTAAGTGTACTGTTAATAACATTTAAGTTTTGCAAGTTTATGCCATTACCATTCACCGCAATATCAAGACCATTTACTCCATTGTTCGTGCTGTTAATATTCGCAATAGTGACACTGCTTGTACCAGCTGTCGCATTAATAAAAATACCACTACCACTGTTATGAGAGACTGTTACATTATTGATATTTAGATTGCTAACGTTGGCTGCATGAATACCATGTTGAGCTGTACCACTAACGGTCAATCCTGCAATTTCAACATCTGTGCTGGCCGTAATAGATATCCCGTCACCACTAGCGTTTGTTAGTACTGGAGCTGATCCCGCTGCTCGAATCATCGTTCCTTGCAAACTACCAATAGCAAAATCAGGAAGATTTAGACCTGATTCATCAAAAGTAAATGCAACACCTTCCCCAATTACACGTGTATTATTAGAATTTATAACCAACCCATTATCTAGCCCTGTGCTAGTTCCATCTCCGTAAGAAATATAAATAACATCGTTTGCACCAGCTACAGCAGAAGCTTCTGCCAATGTTTTAAAAGGTTGTTCAAAAGTACCAATACCTGTCACGGCAACACTATTATCAACAACCCAAACTTCAACTTGCTCACCACCTACCGTAAGAACAGGAATATCCGACAGTGTTTCTGCTTTTGTAACAATATCAACATCCCGCACAATAGGCTCTAACATACGGCTTCGTAAGCTTATTTCTTGCTGTTTTTCAAAAAGCCACAGCTTATCACCATTAAATGAAAAATTGAGCGGTACCCGCACTGTAGCCCCCACAAAAAAATTATTACTCCGCACTTGGTCGTAACTGTACTCCCCTTCCAGTTTAATCCAATCTGTTACATGAGATTGTAAACGAGTACGCACACCATCTACGCTAGCTTGCTCGCCTCCACCAAAGTTATAATGTGCTAAATACGCCCGTGTGCGCGCCATCCCAGGCAAACGTCGGCCAATTTCAATATCAAATCCGTGTAAGGCGTGTTCATAACTTTCTCCATTAGAAATTTTAAACAGGCTACCATCTAAGTATAAACTTCCCTTTGTACCCCCCGGAGAATACGCAGCAACACCATCCTTAGTAAGTGGTTGATACCAATTCAAACGCATATCCCACGTATCGGTTAAAACCTCACCACCTAAGGTAACTTGAGAAAAGTAGTTATCGTACGGGCTACGGCGATGGTCAAAAAATCCATATACACCGTAAATAACGTCTCTATCGATAAAATCGATATTCTTAATTTGGCGGTAACCCACCCCTAAATTAATTTCTTTTCCACCATGGCTTGTAACTGTCCCCCGAATATCAGCAAAAACTAAAGAATCATCGTTTTGATTAATCGGTAAAATAAAATCAACTGTACCAATTGTCCGCTGGTTACCAACTTTGGTAGATACATCCACAACCGGTTGCCACTCTTTTTGAGAGCTTCCCCAAGAAATTGACGCGGCCAAAAACATACCTATACAGGCAATAAATCTCATAAATTCCTATCTCAATTTGTGTGTGTTCCCTAAAACGCTGCGAGACACTATCACAGAGATTTTTTCTGTCAGGTGATTCTTTTTAATGCAGACTAGATATGTTGCAAAATTAAAACAAAACATAAGATGTTGATATTTTTTTGGCTGTCACCAACACTTTTAAAAAGTCACACTTTTAACAAAACTGTGGAAAAATTTACTATTTTACTACTTGCCAATATCTATTTTTTATTTTGCGTAAAAATGTGCAGTACGGGGGAGCCTCCCCCGTACTGCTTTTTTTATCAGGCTAGCTAGAAAGTTCAGCAAGACTTAGCAAGAGGCAAGCATAACTTTGCATAGCTAGTAAGCACATAACCTCCAGAAGAATTAGAAGTTACAAGCTTCTTCCCTATCAACTCCTTTAAGTTGGCAATCCCTATTTGACCTGCAACAAGCTTAAACAGCTGCGCAGAACCACTTGTCCCATCAATAACCTCTAGAATTTATATGAGAGGGGTAGGGATAATCTCAATCTTAGGAACATCAGATAAGTCCTGAGTTTTCATACGCATTACTCCTTATACTCATAACGCGTTACTTACTTAGCAAAACGGTACCCATACTAAATCCGATTTTGCAGCGGGAACCTAGCGCACAAAACAATATTTGGCAAATGCATCTTATCTCCCCTTGCCATACCACCATTTTTCTTCTATAAAATTGTTTCAGCACATTGAGTGCTGTCTTTAATAACGGATAGCACTCGCTATCCCGTTTTCAATAGGTAAAAAGATGCCCGATATTGTTGTAACTCTAATTCCTTGGCTATCAAGCTGCTTTACGTTGGCTGCATTTGCTGCATTAGGCCACACAACTTACAAATTGGCCACTCGCAAAGAAGTATGACATACTTCAAATCGTCCCTGTGCATACCGTCTTAGGTATTGCACAGGGCGAATTTAGTTTCTACTACATCTCATCCATATTTTGTGCTACATACATAATATGTCGCGTACACGTAAAAAAGAGAGCCTTCCCCTATTTGACGCTATTCCGCGTTACCCAGACCTTACCCCCGCCATGCAAATACTGGCAGACCGCCAAGCAGAAGATATTAGTGAAGACCGTGCGCAATTATTAGAGAAATGGCAAACGCAGCTTAAGAAGCTCCAGCAAGAAATTAACCGACTAGAAAAATTAGAAAAATTCAGCAACAACCTAACAAGGAAACCAACTGAAGATGAGTGAGAAGAAATCGATGAGCAGTATTGATGAGCAACAAATCCGTAAATTAGCTGATCTACTAAGTGACACAGGCCTAACTGAACTTGAAATTGAACAAGATGATACACGCATCCGTTTACGCAGAGAAAGCAATACACCCTCTACTGCCCCAACAGCTATAGTTCAGGCAGAAAAGCCTGCAACAGCAACTTCTAGTGTGAGCTACACAGCAAGTTTAGAAAACGCGCTGAAAGCCCCCATCGTAGGTACGTATTACCAATCCCCTGCCCCAGATGCAGAACCTTTTGTAAAAGTTGGCGATAAAATCAAAAAAGGACAAGTAGTTGCCATTATTGAAGCGATGAAAACCATGAATAATGTTGAAGCAGACCGCAGCGGTACAATTACCCAAATTTTACAGGAAGATGCCCAACCTGTAGAATTTGGCCAAGCTTTAATGATTATTGAATAACCGCCTCTCACCTATGTTTAAAAAAATTCTTATCGCAAACAGAGGCGAAATTGCCCTAAGAATCCATCGTGCCTGTAAAGAAATGGGCATTTCAACTGTAGCTGTACACTCTGAAGCTGATGCAAGTGCACTCCATGTTAAATTAGCTGATGAAGCCGTATGCATTGGCCCTGCCCCTGCAAACCAGTCTTACCTTAATATTCCTGCTATTTTATCTGCTGCCGAATTAACCGACTCTGAAGCTATCCACCCCGGTTATGGATTTTTATCAGAAAATGCGAAATTTGCCGAAATTATAAAAGAATTAGGTTTTACATTTATTGGCCCTGCGCCAGAGCATATCCGCCAAATGGGAGATAAAATTGAAGCTATTTCTACGGCGCAACGCATTGGGCTACCAACAATTCCAGGAAGTTGTGGTGCCATCAACACCATAGAAGAAGCTATCTCCTCTGCCGAAAAAATTGGTTACCCTATTATTTTAAAAGCTGCTTCTGGTGGCGGCGGAAAAGGTATGAAAGTCGCCCATTCTGAAGGTGCATTAAGAGCTGCATATAATATTGCGCGCTCTGAAGCTAAAGCTGCCTTTGGTGATGAGCGTGTTTACCTTGAAAAATATCTACAGAACCCACGGCACATTGAAGTACAAATTCTGGCTGATACCCATGGAAATGTCATTACTCTTGGCGAACGGGATTGCTCCCTTCAACGTCGTCACCAAAAAGTTTTGGAAGAAGCTCCATCGCCTATCCTTACCCAAAAACAACGGGATAAACTTCTCTATACTTGCCAAAAAGCTATCTCTAAGCTTGGTTATTTAGGCGCAGGAACTATTGAATTTTTATACGAAAATGGTGAATTTTTCTTTATAGAAATGAACACTCGCCTACAAGTTGAGCACCCCGTAACAGAAATGACTACAGGCGTGGACTTGGTACAAGAACAAATCCGCATTGCTGCAGGATTACCTATGAAAATAACCAAAAATCCTGTTGCCCTACGCGGTCACTCCATTGAATGCCGAATTAATGCAGAAGACCCGATAACAAACCTTCCTCGCCCAGGAACTGTTACAGATTATTACCCTGCAGGCGGCCCTGGCGTGCGAATAGATTCAGCCCTATACCCAGGCTATAGTGTCCCTCCCTATTACGATGCCAATATCGCCAAGTTAATTGTACATGCTTCAACTCGGGAAGAATGCCTTAAACGCCTCAAACGCGCATTAGACGAATATATTATCGGCGGGGTAACAACCAACCTTCCTCTCCATAAAAAAGTGTTAAACTGTGATGCTTTCATCAATGGCACTTATGATATACACTTCCTAGAGTCATTTATGAAACAAGAAGACTAAGAAAGCTTACATGTATGGATTTGCTATATAGCTCAACCGTTATTAACGAGCGCATCGGCGATATTGCATCCCACCTTAATAAAGAGCTTAAAGGCCACCGCCAAATACATATGATTGTTGTTATGAACGGTGCTTTTATGTTTGCTGCTGATTTAGCGCGTAAGCTAAACCTGCCTGTTGTTATGCATTTTACAGGTGGAAGCTATTTTGACGGCCCTATAAAACAAGAACTAGGGCTACAGCCACAAACCCTTCCCTCTTCTTTTGGTAATACACCCGTTTTGGTTGTTGAAGATATTTTAGATAGTGGAAATTCTATTGATAAAGTACGCCAATTACTGGCAGACCGCCAAGCAAAGCAGATTTCTATTATCTCTCTACTTAAACGTCAGGGAACCCGCGTTCAAGCAGACCATGTTGCTTTCACAATTCCAAACGAAATGTTTGTTGTAGGATATGGGCTGGATTTAGATGGACGTTATAGAGAACTCAGAGATATCTACCACCTTGCTAGCGCTCCAACAGGAAATACAAGCGGCACCTGTTAACCGACATCAAATAGCTTTTGATACTTTTGCCATACTGAAGATTCTAGCTGAACCTTTAGATGCCAAGTTTGCTCTTTAAGAGATTGCTCTACTACTTTGCCATGGCTATGTAGCCAAGCAATTTTTTTGCCTTCAGCTGCAGAAATTTCTAGTTCGTGCACTACCTCAACGTGCGCAAAGTGCTCTTCTATCCGCTGCTGAAGTTCTTCTAACCCTTCTCCCGTTAAAGCAGAGCAATAAATTCCTTCTAACGTAATATCATCGCGACATTCAATAACATCTACCTTATTCACAACATGAATAATAGGAATAGAGCATGCGCCTATCTGTTTAAGTACAGCAGCAACATCATCAGCCTGCGCCATACATTCCAAACTACTAGCATCATGCACCTGAAGAATGAGATCAGAAGCGACAACTTCTTCTAAAGTCGCTTTAAATGCTTCTACCAACTCATGCGGTAAATCAGAAATAAAGCCAACCGTATCACTCAGCACAACTTCTCGACCTGATAGAAGCTTTAGTTTTCTCACAAGTGGGTCTAACGTAGCAAATAGCTTATTCTCACTACCAGCCTCATGTCCTGTTAAAGCCTCAAATAAAGTTGATTTACCCGCGTTTGTATAACCAACTAACGCAATTTGAAGAATATGTTGTTTTGTACGAGCACTACGTTGAACCCCGCGCTCCTGCTTCACCTGAGCAAGCTTTTCCCGTAACACCTTAGCTTTATCTAACAACATACGCCTATCAAGCTCAATTTGCCGCTCTCCAGGCCCGCCTACTTTACTAAGTCCTCCACGCTGACGCTCTAAATGTGTCCAGCTTCTTACTAAGCGACTCTGTTGGTAAGCAATTTGAGCGAGAGAAACTTGCAAACGACCTGCCTTTGTTTGCGCACGACTCGCAAATATTTCTAAAATTACTGCCGTTCTATCAAGAACTTTAACTTGCCACGCTTTTTCTAAATTTCGTTGCTGGCTGGGCGTCAAATCGCAATCAACAAAAACTGCATCCAATTTTAAGTCTCGGCAAGTGCCAGCAAAAACTTCAACCTTCCCCTTACCAAGTAATGTATGAGAGTTGACTTGGGAAAGCCTTACAATATCTGAATAAACAACCTCCACCTCTAAGGCTTCAAAAAGGTTAACAGCTTCCGCAAGTTTCTCATCAGCAGAACGAAGTAAGGACTCCTTACCTTTAAAATCAACGTGTAAAACCGCCACGCAGGGCGGTTTTACAGTCCAATCATGTACCTTAACTTGATTCACCCTTAGCGTCTTACACTAAAAAAGAACCATTTAAAAGAAAAGGCTACTTTTCATCTACTTCCATAATATCATAAACTTGAAATTCTTCTATTGGCATCACTGTAGAAATAGCATGTTTATAAAGCAGCTGAGTAATACCATCGCGACTTAAAGATAAACATTCTTCATCATGGTAAGTAATCGTCCCAGAAAGCTTAACACCATTCGTCAAGAAAACCGTTACAGGAGAATGCCCCTGACGCACCCGATTTAAAAATGCATTTTGCAAACTTATTTTTGCCATAATTTTTCTTCGTTTTTTTATATTACAGCCCAGCACCTT